>JAYEMY010000386.1:0-6387 GCA_034718455.1 Thermodesulfobacteriota bacterium | reverse complement strand
ATCCATTGAGAATACGCCTTTTGGTGCAACCTTGTCCGCGATTGAAACCCTGCAAAAGCCTGTCGGCTGCCAGGGAGTGTGAACGGTTACGGGCAGACAGAGAGAACAGACTAAAAAATTCACGCCGTACGGCGTTCAAAAAACACCCTGTCTTCCGGTATTCTGAACCATCGTGAAGCAGATTGGGTTTTTTCAGCGGAATCCCCCTTGATTTCAGGAAAATAGTGGTATAATCATAGAACGTAACATCCCCCTTTTATATGCGGATTTTGCATATAAAAGGGGGTAGATTTGTGATAACGGATACCAGTCATTAGCTGTTAGCTGTTAGGTAAAAACTTTGTATAAAAACGGACTGTTAAGCTAAAAGCTAACGGCTAATCGCACAGGTCATATTTTTTGAGGTATATTATCCCTAAAAGTGTAAACTACTTTTGACTTGCTATGAAGGATGCTGAATTTTTATGATTAAAAGATATGCTGAAGATTATTTGCGGCAATGGTATTCGAAAAGGAACCGCAAGCCGCTTGTTATTCGTGGAGCAAGGCAGGTAGGAAAGTCAACACTTGTCAGGGAATTTTCAAAAAACCGCGGATATTCTCTTTTGGAGATTAATCTGGAGAAACATTTGAATATGGAGGATGTATTCAAGCGGTTAAATGTAGCAGAGATCCTTAATGAAATATCATTGATTACAGGAAAACCGCTGAATGCAAAATCAGGAGATATTTTATTTTTGGACGAGATCCAGACAACACCATCGGCAATACCGGCACTGCGCTATCTGTACGAAGAAAAACCGGAGCTGCATGTTATCGCGGCTGGTTCACTTTTGGAATTCGCCTTAAAAGATCATAACTATTCAATGCCGGTTGGGCGGATTGAGTATCTTTATTTAGGTCCCATATCATTTTTTGAGTATGTAACCTCTGGGAATTTCGGTCATTTGGTCAGCTATATCCGGAAATATAACCTTGATGATGACTTTTCCGATGAGGCTCATCAACAACTGTGTACTTTATTGCGGGAATATATAATCATTGGCGGAATGCCGGAAGCTGTTGCGGTATATCTTGATACGGGGGACATAACACAAGCTTTTCAGGTTCATCACTCAATTCTGGATACTTACAGAAATGACTTTAATAAGTATGCTACAAAAACAGCCCTTCAACGGCTCCAACGGGTATATAGTTATGTGCCGGCCGCAACAGGAGAAAAATTCAAATACAGTAATGTAAATCCAGCCTGGCAGGCCCGTGAAATCCGCAGTGCCGTTGATCTTCTTGACTATGCGGGTGTAATATTCAAAGTACATTGCACAAGCGGAGCAGGAATTCCCCTTGATGCCAATGCTGATGATAAGGTTTTTAAAACCTATTTCCTGGATGTGGGACTCATGAACACTGCTTCAGGTATGAAATCATTATCAAGAGATGAATTCTTATCTGTCCGGTTTGTAAATGAAGGTAAAATGGCCGAACAATTTATAGCCCAGCACTTAAGGTTTGAGAAAGAAATGTATATTCGACCGCAACTGCATTATTGGTTAAGAGAAAAGCGTAAAAATAACGCTGAAATTGATTTTCTTATACAGTCCGGCCGTTTCCCAATCCCTGTGGAGGTAAAGGCGGGTAAAAGCGGCGGTCTGAAATCACTCCATCTATTTTGTGAGATATACAATTTACATAATGCTGTACGTTTTGACCTTAATAAACCCTCGGTATTAAATTGCAATTACAAAATTTCAACAGGAGATAAAACGGCTAATGTGACTTACAAGCTTGTCAATTTACCGCTGTACATGGTTGAGGAAGTCCGGCGGATAGCCGCAGCCGCGCTATAGTTTTCTTGCCCCCTGCCTCCTGCCCCTGAGAATAGAAAACAACCCTCAACCTCTGAACTCTGAACCCGTGAACGGTTACTGTTTTTCTTTGCGTCCTTTGCGTCTTGAGCGAAGCGGGCGGTAAAAGCCCTTTCCCTCTGCGGTAAGACCAATTTTTGTCACCAAGAGCCTTTTTTTGCACATTGAACAACACAAAAAAACAGCATCCGCCATCTCAGAAAAGTACCAAAATCCGTGTGGTTACTCAGATACAACATGCCATGGCTATGTGGCATCGACATTGCAGTAAAGCTTAGAAACGAATTGAGGAATTTTGGTGTTGAGCCGATAAAAATTTAAAAGGAGGTAAAATTTCATTTATCAAACCAAGAAGAGCTGCCGATAGGAATTTTAAGGATCAACCCACACTAATTTTATAGAACAGGAGGTCTGTTATGCTTGGATTCTTAAGCAAGATGAAAAAGGTAGGACACAAAGGTTTCACACTGGTCGAACTTATGATCGTCGTGGCAATTATCGGAATTTTGTCCGCAATTGCCATTCCGCAGTACATGAACTATATAGCACGGTCGAAATTGAACGTATGTCAGTCAAACTTTGACGCAGCTCACCACTTGGTTAAGGCAGAGCTGGCCAAAAGAGCCGCGGGAGCCGCCGCCACAACCAATGTAGTTACAGATCTTAATGAAGGCGGCAAGAAAGATCCGTATTCGACCGCAAGCGCCTTTGCCGGAGCTGCTACTACGGGTCCGGGCTCTTGTGTTATCGGTATTGACACCCCTAACCTGAATACAGCCACCATCGGGAGTAATATTACTATTCAAGCCGACGCTGATCAGGACGGCACTCTTGACACCGCGGTGACTGTAGCCGTGGAATAGAATGCCTTCTCAAAAGCGGCGGGCTGCTCTCGGCATCTGCCGCTTAGCGACGCATTACAGTATAGAAAGGCAAACTCTCTGAAATTCACTCTCAGGGTTTGCCTTTCCTTTCTCGTTTTGAAGACCTGTCCTTGCCAGCGGGAGAACAATAATTATGCCAACAAGGAACATGTTTAAAAAAATAAACCAACATCCCGTTAAAAAAGAAAGAGGATTTACCTTAATTGAGATAATTATTGCTGTCGCTATACTTGGGATACTCAGTGCGTTAGCCATATCAGCCTACCGTGGCTATATCAGCATGGCAAAAACAAAATCCGCTGAATCCGTTCTTGCGCAGTTTCCCATCCTCATTGAACAATACCGGGCGGAAAACGCCATGATGTGTCCTGACTGCAATGCAGACGGCCTTCACACCTATACCTATACGGAAAATGACGACGGTACGGTGAACGCCGACACCATCACGCCGATCTATCCTGCATTCACAGCCAAAAGCGTAACTACAACCTCGGCTACACTCTATCATTATCGAGTCGATATCACAGTAGTCAACTGTGCCGCCGGATGCGAGGAATCGGCCACATTTACCGCCATACCCCAAATAGGACGAGGCGCTCCTGCCGGAAACATCGTCAGTAATCCTTACCAGTAAGGATTAATGCAAGACGAACATTCATCCGCTCCTCTTGTCAGCGCGGGGATACTCTCTCTCCTGGGCGCAATCACTCTCTCCATCGAGTCCTACTTAACGACCCAGGGGCTAAGTCTTTGTACAACAGCGGCATGTAAAGTGGTCGGCCACTATATCCGTGTTAGCGAACCTGTCCTTATCAGTCTTGGCGCCGGTTTTTTCTGGCTCCTTTCCCTTCTTTTCTTTTTTGCATACCGTTATCCACAACCACTCAGCTCAATTCCTTTGCTCTTTTTATATCCCTCCCTTGCCTTTGACGGCGTTCTGATCGGCTTTCAATATTTCACCATCAATCAAAAGTGTACCCTCTGCATCAGTGTTGCCTCTTTACTGGGTTTAATCACCCTGATCTACCTGCTACAATGGAAAAATAAAACTCTCCTGGTGTGCACTTTGCTGATATGGGCGGGAGGCTTCACGGCCAGCGGCATCATTGAGATGCCCGAACCTGTGGACGCTTATAATAGTATGATCTTTTATCAGAGGCAGGCTGAGCAGATTACCGGTAAACAAGCTCCCAAAATGACACTTATCATTTCAATGAAGTGTCCCCATTGCTTCCATGTGATCGCATATCTGGCCAGACAAAATACAAGCGGGATAATCTGGCGATTGGCCTCTATTGATCATGATAGTGCATCGCTCAAACGCCTGAGCAGTTTTCTGGCGCAGGCTCCACACACAGATACACCTTTTGCTCTACTTAAAGAAATCGAGACAAAGCCGGCGCCTTCGGCAGCAAAAATTACAAAAGCCCTTCGTATCAACACCAAAAAAGCACGTACATTTCTGGCAAATATTGATACCAGCAGTATACCACTTCTTTTTGTAGAGTCGTCTGCCGATAAAAAAATTATTATTGGGTCACAGCATATAATCAACTTCCTTCAGCAACTGCTTCCAGGAAAAAATAATACCCATCAAGGCCCTTACCAATAATTTAAGGACCTATTTCTAATTCGTAAAAAAAGGAGCAGCAAGCCGCAAAAGTTAACGTTCCAGTAACCGTAAAAGATATATCCGGCCAGGGTCAGGATGAAATTCCGCCACGAATCCGGGCAAGCGTAATACGGCCTTGATCATCGTTTGGGCCACTCGAACTGACATTTGAATATCGAATATCGAACAAGGAATTATGAATGTCGAAGGGAATGACTTTAAAATCCTTCATGATTCGAGATTCCTTGTTCGATATTCTGCGGTTTAACATCGTATTGGCCGAAACAATGATCAAGGCCCGTAATACACCAGTAGAACGGCAGGCAAAAAAAGAAAAAGAAACACGTAACTGTTAAACAGCATAGGTATGTCTGTCGGGAAATTCGGGGTATTTAGAGGGAAATAACAGCCCCTGCACCCGGTAGGAAAGGATCAGGCGGATCATGCGCAGACCCAGAAAAAAAGCGGTTAACTTGTTGCCGGTTACTGAAGAGTACCCGATGCGTTTCGTGTAATTAACCGGGAGCTGAATAATTTTCATTTTCATTAAAAAAGAGAGGACCATCATCTCCGGGCCAAAGAAACTGCCGTCCACTGAAAAAGATGGCTCCATATGGTCAAGGGCCTCACGTCTAATACAACGGTAAGTGCAACCAACATCGGTGAGGGATGTCGTGTTGAAAAGTATCTCCATTAACTTGGCCACTGCGTAATTTCCCCATTTGAGGAAAATTCCCATATTGGCGCCCTGCCATATCAATTCCTTCACGGTCCTGCTGCCATACACCACATCAAAATCATCGGCATAGGCCAGGAGCTTGATGATATCCTTTCCCTTGAAAGTGCCATCCGGTTCAGAAACGATGATGTAATCGCCATTGGCCTCTTTAAACCCTCGTCTGATAGCGGCCCCATATCCCTGCTTCTTTTCAAACACTTCCATGGCCGAAGTCTTGCTGACCTCGTTGCTGGTTCCCTGTGCGGCATTATTGTTGACGACTATCACTTCATCAATAATACCGCCGGCATGAAAATCCTCGATAGCCGCCCGAATGGAATGTTTTTCGTTATAAGTTGGAAATATGAGGGAAACTGTCTTGTTGTTCCACATCGCCTACCTCCTTGCAGCCATAACGAACATTTGTCCGGCCATAGGTTTAAAGGGTAATGCGAGATAAAGCCGTACCAGCAGAGGCCACTTGGGCAGCCTTTCCTTCATGGAAAAAGGCAAAAATCTTGGGATAAGCCGCGAGACCGTGAAGTTGTATTGTTCTAAAAACGCGACAATGTTGTCGTGGGAAAATATGGTTTGATGGGTCTCGTCATCAAAATAATGCTTTTGGCATAAATGATAATTGGGCTGGATAAGAATTAGCCGACCTGTTTGTTTCAGGATTTGGCCGATTCTCGGCATTATCGTTTGGAGTTGATCTTTGTCAAGATGCTCCAGGACATTGCTGGCAAAAACAAGATCAATACTGTCGTCCGGGACGCCATTTAAGGTAACAGCGTCCCCACATCGAAAATCCACATCTGTTGCCGCATATTCTGCCATACTCTCATTGTGTTCAAAGCAGATTTTGCTGTTGGCTGGAAATTGATTGATAAAGTCACAATAGCCGGGGCCTATTTCCAAAACGGTATCAACCCGGCCACAATTTTTGCTGATGAACCTGACAAGTTCACGCCATACTCCTCTGCGGTCGGCCAGGTAAGGATATTGTTTTTTTATTCCGGGACTCATGGCCTGTTCTCTCCTGTAGCGGATGGGTCAAGCTGCATAAGCGCTAAGTTATTTTGTAAACGTTTAGGGTGACATTTATGCCATACGGGGTTGTTTTGAAAGATGAACATCGAACATCGAACATCGAACGTTCAACATCGAATGAAAAAACAAACAACGTAACCGTTCACACTCCCTGGCAGCCGACGGGCTTTTGCAGGGTTTCAACTGCGGACAAGGTTGCACCAAAATGCGTATTCTCAACGGATTGTGCTTTGAAACCTGCAAAAGGCTGTTGGCTGT
>JAYEMY010000385.1:0-6391 GCA_034718455.1 Thermodesulfobacteriota bacterium | reverse complement strand
GGAGAATGGCGGCAGGGGTCTCAACCTCACCTATGAAGTCCGGGATGGAATATTTAAGCACTCAAAGGGTTTTGGAGAAATTATCCCCCAAAAATCAAATAAGTGGGCCATGACTGTTGAAGGAAGGATTGTGCGCATAGCAGATGTTATTGGCTATCTGAGCCATGATCTGGACGACGCAATTAGAGGCAAAGTGATCTCTGAAAAGGATATTCCGTCAAAGTGCAAAGACGTCTTGGGAGAAAATCATGCCACCCGTATCTCGACCATGATCAAAGACGTGATATCAAACACCAAGGTAATGGACGGTAAAATGGCGCTGGCAATAAGTCCCCGTCTTTATGAAACGATGATTTACCTCAGGGCCTTTCTTTATGACCATGTTTATAGGGCGCATCAGGTGCATAATGAGTTTGAAAAAGCCAAAAAGATCCTCTTTGACTTGTATGAGTATTTTTTACAAAACAAAAATGCTTTTGTCCGGGAAAATACCCGGATGTTTGAAGAAGAAGCAGTAGACATCGATGACAAGACCCCTTATGAGCGCAGGGTCTGTGATTTTATCGCCGGAATGACTGACCGTTACGCACAAAATCTGTACTCGCGGATTTTTATACCAGCTTCAGTTGTCTGAATTGTGTTTGAACGGATTTTTCGTTCAGGCACTACTTAACCTCTTTTATTGGTTGACTGATAGGAAATCGTATTATCTGATAGCCCACGGTGTTCTTAACCTTTTTGTTCCACCTATCAAAGTCCTGCCGGACTATATCTGATAACTATTCTGCCAGTTTGTAGACATCCAGCTCGTAAACTCGTTTCATCTCTCCCCAATTTCAAGTTTCAAGCCGTGAACGGCTACCTTATCTTTTCAGATGAGACAGGACCTCCAAAGGTGGATTCACCGGGTTCAATAACTCCATTGGGCATAGAGACCGCTTTATCCCCACCCAGGATATAGCCTCCGTCCATCCGTATAGTTGCTCCGGTCATGAAACTTGCGCTAAAGACAAGGAAGCGTACCATTTTTGCCACCTCTTCAACTCTTCCGGTACGTTGCAAAAGAGTATGATCAAGTATGGCCTTTTGTCCTTCAGTACTCATCACCCCCCAACCCCTGGTGTGCGGTCCGTGACGCGTCTCAACAAAACCCAGCATAAGGTCATTGACCCGTACTTCAGGGGCGCCCCGTCTTGCCCATGCCTCGGTAAGAGACTGGATGGCCCTGTTTGACAGCGAATAGCAGTCATTAAATACCAGACCCGCCGGTCCACTTCTTCCTACCAATCCGGCTATGGACGAAATATTGACCACAACTCCGTTCCCACTGGTCTTCAGGATTGGCAAAGCTTCCTCAAAGAGGTACCATTTAGCAGTCACGGTGGTTTTGAACTCCAGGTTCCACTGTTCCGGAATATACGGGCCGTGAACTATAGGCCAACCGCCCCTTTCTATGTTGTTAATCAATATATCCAGACGCCCAAAGCGGTCCTGAACGGTGTAAATTACCTTTTTTACGTCTTTATGACAAGTAAGATCGGCCGGAACGGCATGGTAGTCAACGTCTGTTTCCTTCATATGCCTGTGCATACTCTCAAGACTGTCCAGCCAATCGTGGTAAGGCAAAACACATTTAATCCCTGAACGAGATAGCTCAAGGGCTATGGCAAGACCAATGCCTTTTATGGCACCGGTCACAATGGCAACCCTGTTTTCGGATTTCATAGATAATTTTCCTCAGCAATAAAACATAATAATGGTGTGAGCCGCATACTACTTGTTTATCCATGTAACGCGACTATAGTAGTTTACAAAGCCGTTTACAAAATTTCGGATTGTGAGGAAAACCAAGTTATGCGTGTACAAAAAGGGAAAAAAGATTTGATAGCCCCTATTCAAATGGATATTAACAGCACTTTTACCTTTGCCTGTGAAAAGGAAATGGCCTGTTATACTCAGTGCTGCAATGATGCTCATATCATGCTGACTCCATGCGACATAATCCGCATGAAACAGAGACTGGGTCTATCTTCAGATGAATTTCTTCAATTTTATACAACCCTTGGATATATTGAGAAAACAGATCTGCCGATCCCTGTTATGAAGATGCTGGAAAACGAGAAAAAGACCTGTCCTTTTCTGGTTGAGTCAGAGTGCTGCATATATGAGGATCGCCCACTGACATGCAGGTACTATCCTTTAAGCGCAGGGATGTTCCACAACAGGGATCTGAATTCTGATAAACATTTTTTTGCCCTGGTGAAGGAAAGACACTGCCTTGGACACGATCTCGGCAGGGAACTCACAATAGAGGAATGGCGTAAAGACCAGGGTATCATTCCCTACGATGAGACAAATATTGGATGGACAGAGATGATCCTTAAGCGCAAATCCCTGGGTCCATTCGTTACCATTCCTGAAAAAACGCTGCAGATGTTCTTTATGGGTTGTTACAATGTGGATCGATTCCGTCGTTTCGTATTCGACAGTCTGTTCCTCAACGTATACATTGTTTCGGAAGAAAGGAAAAAGGAAATTTTAGAAGACGATCTGGCGATGTTTGCTCTTGCTATTGATTGGCTGAAGACTACTCTATTAGGGGAAAGCAGGCTGGAAATCAGGGAACAGGTAGCTGAAACAGATCCCGTAGAGGTTGATGCATAAGGAACGTACAATACAATAATTTAATAATATAGGAATTTCCATTTTTTGACAGGATCAACAGGATTGTCAGGATAAAAAATATTAAGAAATTCTGTAAATTCTGTTGATTCTGTCAGAGAAGTCCGCCCGGAGGGCGCTAAGTTCATTGGTTTCGGGATGTTAAGGGTATGGGCTTGATATTTCGGTCGCTTCCGCCCTTTTTTGTGGGATTGGGAACCCTTATTCTTAATCCTTACCTTTACCCCTTTCTTCAATGTCTTTCTTGGTCGACCAGATTTACCTGTTTTTATGAGTTCGTTGCATACCTCAAAAAGAATCTGGCCATATCGCCGTTCTCCATCTGTGATCAAACTAAGATCTTGTGTGTTATTGATGAGTTTTTCAATCACCTTGATGGCTTTTCGAAAAAGGCTTCGATCTTTTTTGACGCAACTCAACTCCCAAATAAATCGGCTCGCCCGTTCCATAAGTACTATTGTCCAGCCGGAAAATTTATTGGGAGGTATATTTTTCTTTCTCTATTTTCGTGTACAATTCATCTCCTTCAATGACTAATTGCAAAAAGCAATGAGTGAGTGAATATAAGAATAACACATGATAAGGGTTTGCAAATCTGTTTTCCCAATCCAGAAGCGTGTTCTTAGATATCCCGCAAACCCTTGCTGTTGCATTGCACCTGAGTCCTTCTGTTCGGTTGTTTATTGCTTGCCATATTGTACTAATGGGTCTCTTAAGGTTATAGAGGAAAGTATTTGTCGTTTCTGAGAATGAACATCCACAATTTTGACATGTAAGAATAGAGCGGGTTCCAGGATTCTTTGTTTTATAACTGAACCAGTGCCCCATGGTCTAAACTGAGAAAACAAAATTTGGGGTTTCCTTTCAGGCACTAACTGCTTTATTCACAAAAACAGTGTATATTAAAGGTTTGCGTTTAAGCTATTTCATCAAAATAATATTGTCACAGAAACTACGGCACAGATATGGAGCGGAAGCTTTTTAGCAACAAAAGGGACAAAGATCAAGCAGGTTTCTGGAAGGATCGACTAAGACACTCTTTTCTGCCTGTGATACGCCAACGCGGGGAGTATTATGCCGAGCGGGGCAAGGCAATACTGAAAGAAGTCTCGCGGGAAAAGATTTTAGCTACAGTTCAGGGCTCAAAGCTTTATTCAGCGACAGTAATTGACAGACATTCAAGAGACGGCAAAATTCACGTTTCCTGCACCTGTCCCTTTTTTCAACAGGGTTTCCCATGCAAACACCTGTGGGCTGCCATAGTTGAAGCAGATAGGATCTTGATAGCAGGGGGGATGCCGACCCTTTCCGGCGATGGCAAATATAAAACGGCCTGGCCTAAGGAAAAAATCGATTGGCAAACACTGTTTACTGATGCCCTCTGGCAAGGAAAACTGCTAACAGCTCCATGGCTGGATGATTCCAGCAAGTTCGTTTTGTGTTACGACCTGAATGTCACGTCGATGGCCATAGAGGTATCTGCCTTTGAAAGGTACCTTAGAAAAGACGGTACACTGGGCAGAGAACGGAAACTTCAGGCAGCTACCATAGAACACAGGGGTCTTCCCAAGGTGGATCGTGCCATAATTGCTATGCTGGACAATGTGTCCGGGAAAATTCCAAAAAATGATTTTTTTCGACATTACCAGCCGAATTACAAAGATTTTACAGACCTTGCCTTAGAACCAAGGGACCTTGAACTCGTCCTGCCTATGCTGGCTGAGACAAAACGTTGCAGAGTGTTTTACCCAGCCAAAAAACAACTGGCAAATCCCCTCTATAAGGCAGTCCCGTCTGCTGCGCTGCTGGAGCTGGCAGCAGAACAAAAAACCAAAAAGAAAAAAAAGGGGTTCAATCTCGTGCCATCAGTCAAGCTGCAACCGGAT
Source organism: Thermodesulfobacteriota bacterium (assembly GCA_034718455.1). GTDB lineage: Bacteria > Desulfobacterota > Dissulfuribacteria > Dissulfuribacterales > UBA3076 > UBA3076. The sequence goes on along the minus strand of JAYEMY010000385.1, from coordinate 1,823 downwards.
GGCAAAGACGTGCCGCTTTCGAATATCCCTGTTTTTTTTCATACCTCGCCGGTGCTTTTTATATATGACGGGTATCTTTACGAGTTGCCGGGACCCAGCCTTTCGTGGATAAAGGCTGCGCTGGAATCAGAAAAGACGGAAATATCCCCAAAAGACATCCGGGACCTTTTGGTCCAGGCAGAATCCCTTCCAGACAATCCCCAAATTCGTCTGCCAAAGGAGATAGCGCCCAAAACCATACAAGATTTATTTCCAAAACCATTGCTTATAGTGGAGCTTGAGAAAAATCTTTTACAGGCCCAGGTCTTTATGAACTATGCAGATCTGGAAATAGACTGGCATGATCCAAGACCCTCTGTGCTGGATACTGAAAAATGGCAACGGGTAAAACGAAATAAAAATGCCGAATCCGAGATCCTAATGGGACTAGTTGACAAGGGATTTCGACAAGAGGACCAGCTATTTCAAAGAGATATTAAAGGTGGGGCCGAAGTCCTTTCAGAATTGACAGAAGATGGTTGGATGATCCAGGGACAAAACAGAAAGCCTTTTATGGGAGGTCGCATCACCGGACTAAGTATCTCATCCGGCATAGACTGGTTTGATTTGGAAGGCGGAATATCCTTTGGAGAACATGTAGTCTCATTGCCAAGGGCCATTAAGGCATTTCTAAGGGGAGAACAGACGGTTAAGCTTGGTGACGGAAGCACAGGGCTTCTTCCCGAGAAGTGGCTTTCCCGCAACCTGCCCGTACTTGAACTGGGTGCTGCGTCGGGACAAAAAAATCGCGGCAAAACGCTCAGGTTTCCATCGACACAGGCCTTGATCCTGGACGTTCTGCTGGAAGAGAATGCAGTCGAGTCTGTTGACCAGCATTTTCTTGAGATAAAAAATGCACTGAAAAACTTCTCAGGAATTGAACGGGTCCCTATACCTGCCGGTTTCAAAGGCGTCCTTCGGCCATACCAGGAAGATGCCATGGGCTGGTTTGCCTTTTTAAAAAAGTTCAGTTTTGGAGGCATACTCGCTGATGACATGGGACTCGGCAAAACAGTACAGGTCCTTGCATGGCTCTCGGGAGAGATGGAAAACAGAAAACAAGGGCCATCCCTTGTAGTGAGCCCAACCTCCGTCCTGTTTAATTGGCAGGCGGAAGCAAAGCGTTTTGTCCCTGATTTAAAAATACTTACCTATGCAGGGAACAATCGTTCAGACCTTATTAAAGAATTAGATCAAACTGATCTGGTAATCACCACTTATGGTCTGGTGAGACGAGATATAGAGACTCTTAAAGATTTGCAGTTCAATTATATTATTCTGGATGAAAGCCAGGCGATCAAAAATTCCAACTCCCAGACTGCCAAAGCAGTGCGGCTGCTCAGGGCCGGGCACAGGCTGTGTCTGACCGGTACGCCACTTGAAAATAATGTGGGAGAGCTTTGGTCCCAGATGGAATTCCTGAATCCCAGACTCCTGGGTTCCAGAGCGGTCTTTGACAGGAGGTTTGCAAAACCTATAGCCCAGGGAGATAAAACAGCCAGGGATAGCCTAAAAAAAATGGTAAAGGCTTTTCTCCTTAGGCGCAACAAAGAAACCGTAGCCAAAGAAATCCAGGGCAAAATGGAGCATGTAATACTCTGTCCCATGACAGATGAACAGGCCAGGGTTTATTCCCGGGTTCGGGACCACTATCGCGCTTCCATATTGGCCACCATAGAACAGCAGGGTCTCAACAGAAGCCGCATAAAGATACTGGAGGGACTCCTCAGGCTTCGCCAGGCAGCCAACCACCCTGCCCTTATCGGAGAGGATAGCGCAGGATC
>JAYEMY010000384.1:0-6400 GCA_034718455.1 Thermodesulfobacteriota bacterium | reverse complement strand
TTTTAACTTGGGAAAAATTGCGATTTCTTGTGATCTCTGTATAAGGAACTAAAATGAATAAAGAACTGATATTTGTTGTAGATGATGATATCTCTATACGTCGTCTTTTGGGTCATTGGTTGAATAAGGAGGGTTATAGCGTCCTGGATTTTGAGAGCGGCGAAGAATGCCTCCGGATGATGAATAAAGGGCCTGCCGCCATATGTCTGGATATCAAGATGCCCGGCATGGATGGAATAGAGGTTTTGAAAGGAATAAAGAAAATAGATAATGATGTCCCTGTGTTAATGGTTACATCAGAGGATAGTGTTGATACTGTCGTAGAGGCCATAAGAGATGGCGCCCATGATTATATGGTCAAACCTCTGGACAAAATGAGGTTTATGACAACCATGAGGAAGAGCCTTGAAAATTATAGCCTGATTGCAGAGCTTAAGCGAACCCGGAGGGAATTGAAGGATAAGTATATTTTTGAAAATATCATCGGTAAAAGCAAGGGGATACAGAAAGTATTTGAGCAGATAGATAAGGTGCTGGATAACGATATAACTGTGCTGATCCAGGGCGAAACCGGCACAGGAAAGGAATTAGTGGCACAGGCTCTTCACTACAATGGCTCTCGCAGACAAGGCCCGTTTATAGATATCAATTGCGGGGCCATCCCGGAAAATCTTCAGGAAAGTGAATTGTTCGGCTTTGAAAAAGGGGCTTTTACCGGCGCTGTTCGTGCGAAAAAAGGCAGGATTGAAATGGCCCATGAAGGCACGCTGTTCCTGGATGAAGTATTTGAAATGGGCATGCAGACACAGGTGAAATTTTTAAGGTTCCTGCAGGAAAGGAGCTTTGAGCGGATAGGCGGTAACAAAAAAATAGAGGTAAATGTCAGGGTAGTATCTGCTACCAACAAGATATTAAAGGATGCTGTAGAAGAAGGAGAGTTCAGGGAAGACCTTTTTTATCGGCTGGCAGTATATCCCATCGTTGTCCCTCCTTTGCGGGAAAGAAAGGATGATATTCTTATGCTGGCAACACATTTTATGAAAAAATATCAGAATGAGACATTAAAGAAAATTAATACTATTAGTCATGAAGCCACGGAAACCTTAACCAACTACCGCTGGCCTGGAAATGTGAGAGAGCTGGAAAATACTATCTACAGGGCAATGGTTTCAGCCGACAGTGATATCATTGATATAAGCTGTTTACCTGAAAACATACGGGAAGAAAGTGTTCTAGAGATGGATTCTCAGGAGATAGTTCAACTGTCTGATATTGAAAAGAATGCTCTGGTAAATGCCCTTAAGGCCACTGACTGCAATATTTCCCAGACGGCCAAAGCATTAAACATAGGAAGGAATACCCTCTATCGAAAGATAATCAGGTATCAGTTAAATAAGATATTTCCCGAACTGACAAGGCATATCAAGGCACAAGATCCCGGAATGACTAAATCATAGAATTGCCTGTCGGGTCCTAAGCATGTTTAAATGGTTTAAAAGACAACTAAACAAAGTCAAGAACCCAACTCTGGATTGGATCCAGGTTGAAGTCCGGCCTTTTCCATCGCGTTAAGAATGACTTGCCTGATTTCATCTTCTTCTGGATTCCGACTCAGAGACCCGGCTTACGAGGTTTATCATATACTGACAGACAGACAGGATTTGTCTACTTTTCAAATAATAACTTTGTATGCATATCGTTGGCAGATAGAGTTGTTTTTTCGTTTCTTAAAACGGACCATGACAGGAATCCATTTAATCAATAATTACCCAAATGGTCTTACTATACAATTCTATAGCATGCTCATTTCTGCTTTGTTGCAATTAAAAATGAAACAAGATATTGCCTGGCAACAACAGGATCATGAACAAATTATCGATAATGACTCATGATGTGGAAACCAAGAAACTTTTTCTCACCCATATCAATTCTTTGCAATGATAGGGAAAAAGCTAAAACTTTTTTGGAAAATTGGCATTTATTGGCTTAGCACATTACGACAAATTTTATACAAACCTTATGATGACAGTGCTATTACACTCTTAGATAGCGGGTAACGCAAAAGTCATTCCGTTCACTATTGGACATAGTCCTCGATCTCTGAAAAATTGAACTTGTTGTAATTACACTTCCGGATATTTATATCCAGGGTGTGGTCAGATAAGTTCAGCCTTTTGATCGCTTTCTGTCTTTTAGATTTTTTTGCCATTTAAGGGTTGTCCCGCTATACTTCAATGATTTGAAAATTATAGCCGAAGCAGGGCCTCTTTTGATTATTTGTTCTGATCTTTAAGAAAACCCTTACAAAGATTAGGTACTGGTGCGGCTAATTCTCGAAGGCGTGTTTCGTCCAGCATAAATCCATAGCCATGCATATGCATGTGGCGAAAAAGTAGCAATTCAAGAAGTCCTTCAAACTCCGCATCTGAAATAATACCATTCTCCCTTGATGTCATTAGTAAATTCTTATGCCAGTTCTCATCCTTTTGCAATCTGACGCCCATATTTTGCAATTGGTAACGTATGATACTTTCGATACCGGTATATATGTTTTGCAAAAGCGTGCCAAGTGCGATGACCTCGTATTTTGAAAGATCTGTCTTTTCCCTGAGATGCTCAATCATTATCACTGTTTTTTCAATGTTCTTCCGTTCATCTTCTAAAAACGAATTTTTACCGCTCATAAATACTAACCCCCTTGGCACGAATAATTGAAGCTATTGGAATATCCTGCGACAAGTCTACAAGGTCAACAGGCTTAGGAAGAGCCATAAATAGACGGGCATAGAATTTGAAAAACAGCTCTGGTGGAATTCCTTCAACGGCCAAATCAATATCACGCGCAACAGAATCATCTTCAAGCGAAGATCCAAAAATCCACACTGCCTTCACATCAAACTCACGAGCACATTCCATAATAGTTTTTCTTGTATCAGGTGAAATCATAAGTATCTGTCCCTCCTTTTCTCATCAACCGGGATTACTAATAATAAAATTATTTGATGGTTGTTGTGCACTCTTACTCATCTTTGATTATAAAAGGTTTGCTTTCATTGCCATGCTTATCAACGGCTATAACTGCAACGCTTTCCGTTAGACCTGCCAATTTGATCTCACCATTTTCACCAATGTCTTTAGCAAATACGGTCCTGTCCATATCAAAAATTTTCCCGTCGTAATCAATATCCACAAGAAGCATGGCAAGCCCGTCCATGCCTTTTAATCGCTTTCCCTGTTTATCCAGAATCCTTGTCTCAAACCGGGTGATCTTCAAACCCTCTCCTGTCTTTTCAATCTCGATTTCCACATTGTCATTGAAATAGAACCCGGTGGAACTGATAAGGTTATTGACATTCCCCTGAGAGCTTGGCTGTTCCTGTATCTGAAAATTGCGAGAGACGTCTTCCAGTATTTTGTAGGGAAATTTGAGTAATTTAAAAATTACCTCATCACCGGCGCTGTTTTTCAAGGCCTTATCGCCAATCAGAGTACAGGTCTCCGGTGTGATGATATAGTAGTTACCCTTTAGCTTGCCGCCGGATTGTAAAATGATCCCCTTGAGATAGTCCTCATCAATCCTGATATTTTTTAGATACTCATCATCCCACACCGGATAGACTTCAACCGGATCGCCGTCCTTTTCACCAAAGATATTGGTAAGCCGGTATTTGCCCGATAAATCCTTCTCATCCCGCTTGATCTGAAAAAGCCCGAGCACAAAATCGATATAGGCGTCCTTGTTCTCCCTGAGCTTCATAATGCGGGAAAAATCATAAGCACCTGTGGAAACCACACAGAATGGTTTTGGGGGCTTGCCGTATTTCTTGTTTTTCTTTACATCCTTGCCAAGCGCTTTTGACTCGGCAATCCTGAGTATCCTTCCGTCCTTCCTTCAAAAACAAACCATCCATACCGATGTTTGGTTGATCTCACATCCAGTTTGAGTTTTTTGAAAACCTTCCCAATCTCATTCTTTTTTATCTGCATTCGATGATATCCTCAAGACAATGAAACCATTTATTCGGCAGAGTACCAAGGTTCTCTTGATCTTCATTTAACTCCTCATAAATCTGTGTTATTTCATCACAAAGCAAGTCTATGGCTTCAGAAGCGGTATCCGCATAAGAGAAGGCCTCTATGTCGTCAAAACTCGCTATTACCTTTTCGTCTTCAAATTCCAGGGTGATGTATGCGGGAGATTTTAGGTGATATTTCGGATGTTTTAAGGAATTAAGAGGTATAATTTTGTATCGCGTATCAACTGCATGAATTATCTTTTTGCTCAGATCCTTATACTGATTCGGTGTCAAGATGCTTGCTTGCATGTGATCCTCTTTTCAAAAAAACGCAGTAACTACTTAACTACGTAGCTATTTAGGTCGAAGACTGAAGGCTGAAGCATTTCAACCATCTCGTAACGCTTGAATCTCGCAAGGGTTATATTCCCCGCCCCTTGGGGCGTTCAATGTTTTTGATGATACCCCGCTACTTGCGGCAGGGTAGTTCATTCGGAATCAGTAGCCAGTTTTAATCGGATTGTGCACACGTTCAGTGACTGTGAAAATCGGTGTTTATTGTGTGCCTTAGCAAGTTCATTTCAACGACTGGTCAAACGACTATTCCCGAGACGGCATTACGAAAAATCATATCCGCATATCATCAAGAAATTCCGATGCCGGATCAACGCTTGTCACAAGCAGATGATCCCGCGCACGGGTGCAGGCAACGTAAAGAAGATGCCGTTCCGTGTTATAGACTTCTTCCAGGTCAGTGTCATCTGCGACAGTTTCGATCCGTTCTTGGGAAGGAATGACCTCATCATCGCAGGCCATCACGACAACCGCCCGAAACTCCAGTCCTTTGGCAACGTACATAGTGCTGATCGATACATGACCGATTGTTGTTTCTACCTTCTCGTCGAGCACCTTAAATGGCAGCTCCGCATCTTCCACCGCCGCCTGGGCTCTATCCAGTTCTGCAGCAGAACGAACAAAAACGCCAATTTCATGTGGCAGCATACCCTCGCCCACTCGGTCTAAAAGCCATTTACTTACTGTTTTGATTTCTTCTTCCGTGGTGTTCAAAATCATGATGTCAGGTTTTGGGCCGTTGAAGACGGAAATCGTGCCACGCCGATTTTCAGTATTGCCGTCAACATCCGATAATTCCGGAGCCAATAGACGATCAGCCTGCATCCTGATCTGGTGTGAAGTCCGGTAGTTGATACGCAATGTACGAGAACGGCCCCGGATATCAATACCAAGTGCTTTCCAGGAAAAAGGTTGCTGGAAGATTCGTTGGCCAAGGTCTCCGGCAAAGAAAAGGCTGTTCGGTCGCCCTGCCCCAAGAGCGGAAAGAAACCGAAGATGGGCAACGCTGACGTCCTGCGCTTCATCCACAACAGCATAATCGAACATTGGGTGCTTGTTTTCAGAAAGTTTTGTCTCCAGCTTGCTGAACAAGCTGGAATTTGTCATCAACCCCTGCTCCTTGAGGTTGAAGCGGACCTGCTCAAAAATTGACCAAAGAATGATACGCTGTTTTTCCGGGAGTCGTGTTTTACGTCCCAAACGAACGACATCCCGATACGCATCCCAAGTTTCCAATTGCCAGGCATCCACCACATCTGCCCATTCCGACATTAAAAAATGACGTGAAAATTTATGCCCATCGACATTAGCGGCTGCTTGTTCAGTAAATTTCTGTATTGTTTCTTTGGAAGCGATGTTCGCCTTGCCGAAATTAAGCTCAAAAAGTCGCCGTCCAATGGCATTCATGGCGTGGACTTCCAGCCGTTCACCGAGTCGCGGTTCATTATGAATCAACCGTCTCAGTTTTGTTCTTAAGGCATATGCCAAAGTGTCGGAAAAGGTAGTCAGTAGCACTCTGGCATCAGGATGGGTACGAGCCAGATATACAGCCCGGTGAAGTGCGACGATAGTTTTCCCTGTTCCAGCAGATCCTGAAACCCTGGCAGGCCCGCTGTAATCCCTTTCAACCAACTGCTTTTGCTCAGGATGAAGAAATACCGTCCATTTCTCCCATGGATATTCCAAAGCACGTTCAAGTTCTTCCAGGTTATTCATGATGCGGAAGTGACGCTGGGCATCTGGATGCTCAAATGGGTCGTCTCCAGCAGTAACAGGCTGGGCCACCTGCGGTTTTACACCGGTGGCCAGGTCAAGTAATGCCTCAGCCGCCTCACTGGGCAGATGGTCAGCCAACTCCAGCACAGTGTCCTCGTTGGCATTGCGCGCATCATCCAGCCACTCCACAGGCACACCGTAACTCAGCAGTTCTTCCGCAGTCGTGTTCGCAAAAAGCAGTGGTTTAGATGGCGCAGCCTGCGCATATTCAACATATTTTGGAATCAGAATTTCCTTGACTGTTTCCCGGATCT
>JAYEMY010000383.1:0-21806 GCA_034718455.1 Thermodesulfobacteriota bacterium | reverse complement strand
CAACGGTTTAACAAGGGTATAAAGAGTAAAAAAATGTCAATATCTAATATTGGCATAACTATCTGTAAAACAACGAATAATTGACAAAAAGGGGATGATTTACCACACTAGTTCCGGTTGACCCAAAATGGTTCATCACGGATTAGTGTGGTAATCCGTGATGAACAGCTATTAGCATTTAGCTTTTGGGTGTTAGTAACCTAGAAAACGGCTAACTGCACAGATATAAATTATTCCGGTTCGAACTGTTCCTTTAAGGCGCCACATACCGGACATACCCAATCGTCAGGCACTTCCTCAAAGGAAGTTCCCTGTTCTACACCGTTGTCAGGATCACCTTCTTCAGGGTCATACACATAACCACAAACAGAACATACATATTTTTGCATTATTGCCACCCTTTATCCCTTCCACAGGGCATGAATGTTACAGTATGCCCTGGCAGTGACCTTGCCGGCCTCAATGTGAAAAACAACATCCGGGGCATCTCCGGGGTTTAAAAACTGCCGGTAGGACCTGCCATCGGCCATCAACTCAATCCACTCGATATAGTGTTTCTCCTCCATTGGGTGAGCCACACTCCCCACTTTTACCTTGAAACCACCCTCCACCTTTTCAATTACTGGAATGTGCTTCTCTTTTGCTGCATCAACGGTATTCTCCTCCATCAGTTTCATGGGCTGGTTGCAGCAGACCAGCTCCCCAACACCTGCGTGAACCATTTCCACCATATTGCCGCAGACCTCACACTTGTAGACCTCTAACTTTTTTGTCATGTTATCAACCTCCTGTCGATTCTTAAATAACAGCTACTGTTACAGGATCACTGATCCATCGTCCGTGAAGATTACAGTTGTCAATTGCCTCAATAGTAGAGGTCTTGTTTAACCTGATTTTGAATGAGGCCTCCGGAGCAGATACACCTCCAACCTTAAAATTCGTTCCGGCAACCTCAACTCCATCCACCAAAATCATTATTTCATCTATCCAGTGTTCCGGCGTAGACGGATGGACAGTCATGAAGCCCACTCTGACTTTGACTTCGAACCACTCATCTTTTCCTACCTTGCCAGGTGCATCAATGGCCGGCACGTGCTTTTTCTCCAAGACCGTGGGGTTTTCCGGATTTTCAAGTCTCAGGAGATCTTTCTTGCCGGTACCGAAATAATTACCATCTGTAGCCAGTGCCCTACCAGAGGCCAGCAAAGCCGTGCTGAGAATGGCGCCTTTTAGGAACTCTCGTCTCTTCATGACACTTACCCTCCTTAATTTTTCACCAGAATCAGATCAGAACTGATATTATTTGATATCCAGTATCAACGTTGTGGTATTAACCAAAATCGGGGCATACTCATCTGTGGGCAGCTCAAGAAACTCGCCCACAGAGCTTGGTACCTGGCTGTAAAAGAGGCTCGCTTTAATGGTTACCGTCCCTGGGGCAATGTTTTCCGGAATGGCCCAGGTGTAGTTCTCGATCTTGGTTTCCATAGGACCGATCCGGTAATCAACCAAAGTGTTGTCCTCAGTGTACCATTGGCAGATGGTCATACGTTTCTGAGGATCAAAGAATGGTCGACGGAAAATCCGGGCGCCGTCAGGGCAATTGCCGTCCCGTTTTATACCTTTGAAGCCCTTGATTTCCATGATCTCCCCCATGACCTGATATGCCATGGCTCCGGAATCAGCAATGGTATACTCTTCCCCTTCAAAGCCTTTGCGATTTACCGGGACCTGATAGCTTTTGCCATTGGCGTCAACGGCCAGGATTTCTAACCAGAGCATACGTTCTTCAGTAGCACCTGAAGGGATGTGATGCCCTGCCTTGCCATTAAAGAGCTCTGCCCGTAGTGTCAGTGTGGAACCAGGAGAGATCTCTGTCTTTTTTGCATAGAGGGCCAAATCAACAGCACCGGCAAGCTTGCTTAAGAAGTGGGAACCATGAAAGCTGTGGTGGGCAAGATCAGCCCTTTCCTTCCCGCCATAGGCGGACTTGCCAGGTGAGTGATACATATGGCAATCCTGACATCGTGTCCCCTTATTGGCATAAGGCCCTGCTTTCCATTCACGATATGTCTCCTTTACCCAGGCCCCATAAGGACTCTGCTCATCATGGCATGTGGCACAGAGTTCCGGACTCCTGGTAAACTCCGAGTACTTCACCCCGTGGGAAGGAGACTTTGCATCGGCCCTTGGTCCCTGCTTTATCTTGTCCGGCTCAATGGTGAAGCTGAAATTGAAGGGCATCTCCTCAGTGGTCCCGGTTATGTTGTGACAGATCTCACAACTCACGCCCTCATTGGCCCTGGTCCCGGCTTCAGCAGGTTTTGGTGGAATGTCTCCGCTTAAAAAGGCAAGAGGACCGTGGCAGGCAACGCATCCGGCCTTGACACCGGAGACCTTTTCAAGCTTCAGGGCATGGGGAAGGGCGAGCTTGAAGTATTCAAGCTGATCCCATTCATGTGTAAAACTCTGTGACATCAGGCACTGCTGCCACTCCTGATAGATCTCGCCGTGACAGGCACCACACCTCTTGGGTTGCTTAAAATCTTCATACTGGAATTTGCCGGTTTCTGCACAGTTTCCAATAAAAGGGGCCATAACAAAGAATATTGCCCAAAAAATTATCTTCCCTTTTTTCATAGTACCTCCTCAGTTAAATGCTAAGGAATGTTGCCCAGACACTGCTCAGCATACGGGCAGTATGAGGCACAGCCAAAATCCATTTTGGGATTCATAAACCGATGGCCGCATTTCTTGCATATGCGCGTTGTGTCGTCCTTAAAAAATTCTACCGGGTTTCCACATTTAGGGCACTTGACTTCAAAAATAGCACCTGGTTTCCAGTAACGGCTGTCTTGTCCGGGACATTTCATGGTGTATTATCCAAAATTAGCTCGTAATAGCACGATTATGGATTATGCCTTTCACGTTTTTCCCCACCGTCTTTCTCATACTTTCCACCAACCCTTTTTTATATGGGCCTCCTTTTCTGTTTCTGCCAGCTTCCTGATTTTATAGCCGGAATCTCTTAAAATACCGTACAGCATATTATCAAGATCCGTGCCAGGATATAATCGTACAAAATAATAGAGGAAAAAGCTTTAATATCGGGCAGTTAGTTTCCTGCCTGCATTAATGACATATCCCTCCGTAGTACGGGTAACCCAATACACTATTGAGACACTTTGTCCCAGGCGAAAAGAAATGAATCCAACATGCTGACACTGTGCTATATTTGGTAGTCTGAAAGGTGCAAGAGTGTCTCATATCATATTATGAGACATAAACGTCTCACGAGACATTCTGAAAATCTGCAAGAAACCGGTAAAGGGTGGCGCGCCCGACATCAAGGAGTCTGGCCGCCTTAGCCTTGTTCCCTCCGCTTTCGGCCAGGGCGGCACGGACACTATCCCAATCCAGTTTTCTGGAAGGTCTCCTGGAGGATTGTTCATTTTGCCATTTTTTCAATTCCATTGAAAGGTCATCAGGCTGAATAATCCGGCCCTTGGACCTGATAATCGCGAACAGAATAGCGCTTTGAAGCTCCCTGACGTTTCCAGGCCATGGATAGTCCTTCATCAGTGCCACGGCTTTTTTGGAAAAACCCATAGTCTCTTGTCCATCTTCGCCGGCCTCACTGATGAAGTGCTCTAGCAAAAAAGGAATGTCGTTTTTTCGCTTCTTGAGTGGCGGCAGATGGATCGGGACCACGCTGATACGATAATAGAGGTCCTCGCGAAAATTGCCTTTCTCCACTTCGCGCTTCAGGTCCCGATTTGTAGCGCTGATCAGGCGCATATCCACTGAGGTAGTCTTTTCGTCCCCCACACGCTCGAATGTCCCGTCCTGAAGGACCCGCAAAAGCTTTGCCTGCATAGGCTTTGGCAGATCAGCCACCTCGTCCAGAAACAGTGTGCCGTTGTCAGCCAGCTCAAACCGGCCTTTTTTATTCCGCACAGCTCCGGTAAATGCCCCTTTCACATGCCCGAAAAGTTCACTCTCAAGTGTTCCTTCCGGAAGCGCTGCACAATTGACAGGCACAAAAGGACCTCCGCCCCGACGGCTCTCATCGTGGATAGCATGTGCCACCAGTTCCTTTCCAGTGCCGGTCTCGCCGGTGATGTAGACCGGATAGTCGTTGGTACTCATGTCTCGTATCTGTTTATAAACCTGAAGCATTTTCGGATCACGCCCGATGATCCCGGCAAAGCCCTTGAGATCCCCAAGCTGAATTTTTAACCCAATCAGGTCTGTTACATCCCGAAAAGAGGCGATAATGCCAACAAAGCGTCCGGCTTCATCTTCCCTGCCGTTCACGGTCATCTCAATCCGCTTGGGCACGCCTTTTCTGGTAAGGATATTAAGAGGGTAATAAAGATAATCCAGGGAATCAGGCGGGCCGTCTTGAAAAGAGCAGCGGCTGCCGCAGAAAGGTCCGCCAAAGGCTTCATGACAGTCTCTCCCAAGGATATCTTTTCTGAAATAGCCGGTTATTTTCTCAGCGGCCCGGTTGAAAAATACGATGTGTCTATCTTTGTCATGGGCTATGATGCCCTCAGAAAGGTTATCAAGGATATCTTCCAGGTTCCTCCTGTTTGCAAAATTTTTAAACAGTAAGGAAAGATGAGCTTCAACAAGTTCTTTGAAACTTGCCATGAGCTTCTCGTGCTGTTTTTCGTATTTATTCTCCTTTGAATCAAGCACACAGATGGTGCCAAATACTTCACCATCAGGCCAAAGGATCGGAAAACCAAGGTAGGAAATCATTCCCGATTCTATATACGGGTTTTTATCCCACTCTTTATCCTTTAGGGCATTTGGAACCAGGAGCTTATTCCTCGTCTCTATTACCCTCTCGCAGTAAAAGCCGGCCAGATACTCCCTGTCTCCTGCTTTATATGGATTTTTGCTCGATTCACTTGAGCTAAAGACTTGGATATAAGGCTCATCAACTTTAATGATCAAGGCAGAGGGCACGTTAATGATCTCTGCTGTTGTATTCACAATGCTCTGCCAGGTGTTGACGATTTCATCGGTTATCCCGATTTCACTTTTGTTTATTTCATAAACCATTTTGCATGATGTCCCCTTGCATGAAGCGAAAGAAGTCATTGACCAGATGATGGTTTAGGGGTAATCATTCACTTCCCCCCCCTGACAGCCAACAGCCTTTTTTCGGGTTTCAAAGCACAATCCGTTGAGAATACGCCTTTTGGTGCAACCTAAGCTAAACGTTTAGCTATTAGCCATTAGCGTTTAGCTTTGAAAAATCAAGACATTACGTTAATTAGAAATAACACCCAACGGGTGAAAGTTTGCGACCTGTACGGTTACACGTCAAATTGTGCAATACACGAAAAGGAAAAGGATTATCACGAAAGCACGAAAGATTGAAAACACGAAAAAGAAGTCTCTGGATGGATTAATGAACATCGAACGTCGAAATTGGAGATTCGTTTTTCATTCGATGTTGGACGTTCGATGTTCGATGTTCATCTTTTTTTATGTCTTGTGTCGTGTTTTCCTACCTTCGTATTTTCGTGATTGATTTTAAGTAGTTTCTTAACCGTATAGGTCGAAAAATTTACTATAGCTACCGGTATCCTTCTGATACCCGGATATTCTTCTTATTGAGCTGATACCAGCCTGGAATAGGCAAAAGCCACTGCCTGAGTGATAATCCTGTAGTCTTCTTCCTTAACCGTCCTGATGTCCATAAGCACTTGGTCTTCTTCAATCCTTACGATCACAGGCGGTTCGTTTTTGCGGAACTCAGCCTCGATGCGCGCAGCAGAAAACCCCTTGTTTCCCAAAGTGAGAGCTACTGCCACGGACTTAAGCTGCTGCAGAGGCAAAGCACCTCCTCCAACACGGGAAATAGTCTCTACTGTGTTTATCGATATGCCGGGGAGTTTCAGAGCCCTCAGTCGTCTTTGAAGCCGCCGGGCCCGGGATTTTAGCTCATCAAGGGAAAGGCACAGCATATTGAGCGTAGGTATAATCTTAACTGCCCGCTCAGGATCTTGATAAAGTCTCAGGACCCCTTCCAGGGCCACAAGCGTGAGCTTGTCTATCCGGACCACCCTGTTCAGAGGATTCTCCTTTATCCGATCAACAAATTTCTTTTTCCCTATGATGATTCCTGCCTGTGGTCCACCTAAGAGTTTGTCACCACTGAAGCTCACCAGGTCTGCCCCGGCAGCCAGCGATTCCTGGACCATAGGCTCATGAATTATTCCATATCTTGAGAAATCTATGAAATTGCCGCTACCCAGATCTTCATATACAGGGACACTGTGTTTTGCACCGAGTTCGGCCAGCTCTGATACTGATGAGGCCATTGTAAAGCCCACTATCTGGAAGTTGCTCTGATGTACTTTGAGGAAAAGTGCGGTCTGTTCACCTATGGCAGACTCATAGTCCCACAAATGGGTGCGGTTTGTGGTCCCGACTTCCCTGAGGATGGCACCGCTTTTTGCCATTACATCAGGAATGCGGAAGGAACCGCCTATCTCTACGAGTTCACCCCTGGAGACGATCACCTCTTTACCCTTGGCCAGAGTTTCCAGTGTGATAAGGACTGCGGCGGCATTATTGTTTACTACCATGGCCGATTCCGCCCCGGTCAGATCACAGAGCAACTCTTCTACGTGGCAGTATCTGCTTCCCCTCATCCCTTTTTCCAGGTTATACTCCAAATTTGAATATCGACCTGCTATATCCAGCATAGAATGAAAGATCTCCCTGGGAAGCATAGAGCGTCCAAGATTTGTATGTATCACTACGCCTGTGGCGTTGACCACCGGCCTTAAGGAGAGCCTCAGCAATGATATCAAACGCATTTCGATTTGTTTTTTTATGGTTTCATATTTTACTGATTCCGGGTCAGGTTCCTGTGAGGACAAAATATATGAGCGCAGGCTGTCAAGGATATCTCTGCAGGCAGTTACCTTGACCCGCCGGGGGACTTCATCGGATAATGTCTGTATCAGTTCGTCAACCTTGGGAAGCTTACGTAATAATTCTTGTTGAGATTGAGAATAATTCATGTTGCGTCTCTCTTTAATCTGGGTGGATAAAACCCGGGATATTTGGCTCAGGGCCGGTATCGAGCACTATATAGAAAAGATCGAGCACTACGTGCGTATACAGGTCCTTCAGGTTCGGGGTGTCCGTTTTGCCCGAAAAATGAAACCTGACGAGGTCATGAAGCGCGAGGCCCAATCCATTGTAAAGGCCCTGCCAAAGGGAGCTTTTACAGTTGCCATGGACGTAAAGGGCAAAATGCTGGATTCCCCTGGACTTGCCGGGATGCTCACAGACCTGGAGACAAGAGGCGTTAGAGACCTGGCCATGGTGATAGGCGGGGCATCGGGGCTTGCACCGGAAATAATCAAGAAAGCAGATAAGAGGTTATCCCTTTCACTAATGACCTTTACACACGACATGGCAAGACTCATCCTGGTAGAGTAGATTTACAGGGCCTGTACTATCAAGGCCGGCGAACCCTATCATCATTGAAAGATGAACGTCCAACATCGAACATCGAACGTCCAACGTCGAATGAAAAACAAATATCCAATACCGAACACACAACAGCTATTTCTTCATCTTTTCCCATTCAAAATTCGATATTGGACGTTCGATGTTCGATGTTCATTTTTTTTGAACCCTGAACCCCTGAACACTGAACCCGCGTTTAGAATTCATTCATACATCCACTACAGAGGTTACCTCGGGAATTTCACTCTGAAGAAATCTCTCAATTCCCGACTTAAGGGTTATCTGGCTCATGGGGCAGCCGTGACAGGCGCCGGTGAGAGTAACCTTGACTACCCCGGTATCTTCATCTACTTCCACCAATTCTACGTCCCCGCCGTCCTGCTGCAGCATGGGACGTACTTTGTCCAGTGATTCTTGTACTTTGTCTTTCATCATTTAAAAATTCCCTTTTTATTTTTCAACCAATGCCAGAATATCTCCACGCGTAAACAGCGATGAAAGTTCGTAACCGGCATTGCTCAAGGCCTTTTCCCCACCTTCTTCCCGATCAACAACAGTAAGTACCTGGGCTACTTTGTAACCTTCCTCCTCGGTCCTCTCAATTGCCTTGATAAGGGTCCCGCCGGTGGTAACCACGTCTTCGACCAGGGCCACTTTGCTCCCAAGGGGAATGTTGGATTTTCCTTCTATCCAGGACCCGGTACCATGTCCCTTTGCTTCTTTTCGGATAATAAAGGCGGGTATGGATTTCCCTTTAATAAAGCTTACTACAGAGACTGCCGTAACCAGCGGATCAGCCCCCAGGGTCATTCCACCGACCCCTGAAATACTTGTGCCGGACTGCAAAATGCGATTGTACAGCAGCTTGCCGCAGAGATAGGCACCCTCTGCAGAAAGCGTGGTCTGCTTGCAGTCTATGTAGAAGTCGCTCTCTTTCCCGGAGGTCAACCTGAAGGTCCCCTCTCTGTATGAAAGCTCAAATATCATCTGTCTGAGTCTTTCCCAATCTTTCTGAATCATTGCTCAACCCCAAAGACCCGCTCAAATATGGTTTTCACATGTTTAAGATGGTAATTTATGTCGAATATGGCCTTAATTTCTTCCGGAGCCAGGTATTTGGCCAGGTCTTGGTCCGCCAGGAGTCTTTCTTTGAAAGTGCCGTTTCCCTCCCATACCTCCATGGCCTGTTTCTGGACAATTCCATAGGATTCCTCCCTGCTGACACCTTTCTGTGTAAGTGTAAGCAATACCTGTTGTGAGAAAATAAGCCCCTTGAGCATATTCAGATTATGCTTCATTCGATCTGGATATACTATTAAATTATCCAATATTCCGGTAAGACGGCTTAGCATAAAATCTGTCCCGATAAAGGCATCAGGGCCGGTCACACGCTCAACTGATGAGTGGCTTATGTCCCGCTCGTGCCACAGTGTCACGTTCTCAAGAGCCGGGATCGCATAGGAACGTACCAGCCGGGCAAGACCACACAGATTTTCCGACAGGACCGGGTTTCTCTTGTGCGGCATGGCCGAAGAGCCCTTTTGCCCCGGCCTGAAGTACTCCTCTGCCTCCAACACTTCTGTCCGCTGGAGATGGCGCACCTCGGTTGCTATCTTTTCAATAGAACTTGCCTGCACTGCCAGGGCACAAAACACCTCTGCGTACCTGTCCCGCTGTATGATCTGGTTGGAGGCAGGGGCCGGTTTAAGCCCCAGGTGTTTGCATACATAGGATTCCACCCAGGGATCAGCGTGGGCAAACGTCCCAACAGCCCCTGATATCTTACCATAGGAGATTGTCTCCTTTGCATTCTCAAGACGCCTGCGGTTCCTTTGCATCTCATCATACCAGATGGCAAGCTTCAGGCCAAAGGTGATGGGCTCGGCATGAATACCGTGAGACCTTCCTATCATCACTGTGTCTCTGTGTTCAAAGGCACGCTTTTTTATGACGTCCATCAGGATATTCACGTCATCAATGATGATTTCCATGGCCTGCTTAAATATTACGGCATTGGCTGTGTCCAGCATGTCGGATGACGTAAGACCCCAGTGCAGGTATCGGGCGGATGGCCCTACGTACTCTGCCACGTTGGTAAGAAAGGCGATTACATCATGACGGGTCTTTTCCTCAATTTCGGCTATCCGTTCCGGATCAAAAGCAGCATTGGTTCTTATATCCTTTGCAGCCTCTTTTGGTATTGCTCCGAGCTCAGCCCAGGCCTCTGCCGCAAGGATTTCTACTTCAAGCCATGTCTTGTATTTATTCTCCAGGGTCCATATAGCGGCCATCCCCGGCCGGCTGTATCTATCTATCATAAAAAAGGTTCCTATAATTCCAAAATTCAAAATTGTGTCTGAATGGATTTTCCATTCAGGCACTGATTATACCACCGGTCTCGATCAGCGCCAGCAACTCTGCTGTTTTCTCCTGCATCAAATCGACATCCCCTCTGGATTCCACGTTCAGGCGCAACACCGGCTCGGTATTGGAACAGCGCAGATTGAAACGCCAACCATCCAGCTCCATGCTTATACCGTCGGTTTCATCTATACTATGGGCCTGAGGTCCATAGACCTTTTGTGCGCGGGCAATAGCAGTTGAAGGATCATCCAGTCGCCTGTTGATCTCTCCACTGGCTGGATACAGGGCGATACGTTCATCGAGCATGGCTGAGAGTAGCTGTTTCTTCTGACTCATCAGTCCTGTAATTAATAGCCAAGGGATCATACCACTATCACAGTAAGCAAAATCCCGAAAGTAATGATGCGCGCTCATCTCGCCGCCGTAAACTGCGTCTTCAGACCTCATGCGCTCCTTTATAAAGGCATGCCCTGTCTTGTTCTGAATGGGTATACCGCCTGCACTGGTTATGACATCAATAGTATTCCAGGTCAACCGTGGATCGTGGATAATTTTTTCTCCTGGTTTTTTTGCCAGAAATGCCTCGGCCAGCAGACCTACAATGTAATAACCCTCGATAAAACGGCCTTTTTCGTCAAAAAAGAAGCAACGGTCAAAATCTCCATCCCAGGCAATACCCAGATCAGCCCCTGAAGAGAGAACTGCCTTGCTGGTAACTGAACGGTTATCCAGCAACAGTGGGTTTGGAATTCCGTTGGGAAAGGTCCCGTCAGGCTGGTGCTGGACCTTAATGAACTCAAAGGGCAGATGGGGCTCCAGGGCATCCATCACCGGACCTGCGCAGCCGTTACCGGAATTGATTACGATCTTGAGTGGTTTAAGTTTTGGTATGTCCACATAGTGCAACAGATGCCTGATATAGTCGGGCCGGTTGACCAATGCCCTGCGCTGGCCGGATTTTTCCACCGTGGGGAACAAACCCTGTTCCGCCAGCCGGCGGATTTCATGAAGACCGGTGTCGCCGCTTATAGGACGTGCTTCTTCCCGCACCAGCTTCATACCGTTAAAATCCCTGGGGTTGTGGCTCGCGGTTACCATGATTCCGCCATCCAGGTGATGGTGAAAGGTGGCGAAGTATATTTCCTCTGTACCACACAGACCGATATCGAACACGTTCACGCCGCTTTCCATCAGGCCCTGGCTGAGGGCATCACAAAGAGACTCGCTGGAGAGTCGAACGTCACGTCCCACCACTACCTGTTCAGGCTTGAGAAATTCAGCATAGCTCCTGCCAATCCGAAAGGCGATGTCCTCATTCAATTGATCAGGAATGCGGCCGCGTATATCATAGGCCATGAAACAAACAAGATCAGCGCCCATATACATCCTCCAACCTTGTGATGTCGTCCTCTCCCAAATAGCTGCCGGTCTGAACCTCTATCAACTCAAGGGGGATCACACCCGGGTTTTCCAGACGATGATTTGTTCCCAACGGGATATAGGTGGATTGGTCCTCTGTCAGTAATAACACCTCATCGCCACGGGTAATCCTGGCAGTACCTCTGACTATAATCCAGTGCTCTGCCCTGTGATGATGCATCTGCAAAGAAAGGACCCCGCCAGGTTTAACCGTGATCCGTTTTACCTGGAAGCGTTCAGATACATCTATGCTCTCATATGCCCCCCAGGGTCGATAGACCTTGCGATGGCTTATGGATTCCTCTCGTCCGGCTGCCTTCAACTGGTTTACAATGGCCTTGACATCCTGAACATGGTCTTTATGAACAACAAGCAGGGCGTCAGAGGAATCCACCACTATCAGATCTTTTACACCCACGGCAGTCAGCAATCGTGCCTCACTCCGCAGATAACAGTTGTTGACGTCCTTTGTCACCACATCTCCAAGGACCACATTTTCATCTTGATCGCGGGGACCCAGTTCTAACAGTGACGCCCAGGAACCAAGGTCACTCCAGCCTGCATCCAGCGGTACAACAACAGCACTGTCCGTTTTCTCCATGATTGCATAATCAACAGAGTCACTTGGGCATTCAGCAAACGCCTTGGTATCAAGACGCAAAAAATCCAGATCCTGTACGATCTTTTCATAGGCCGCAGTGCATGCATAGAGCATCTCCGGGGCAAATTGCTCCAGTTCCTCAAGATACCGACCGGCTTTGAACATGAACATCCCGCTGTTCCAATAGTACTCCCCGGACTTAATATAATCTTGAGCCGTATCAAAATCCGGCTTTTCCACAAAACGATCTACCTGAAAAGCCGGATTGTCAGTATCCAGACGGTTTGACGCCTTGATGTAGCCATAGCCTGTTTCAGGTGCTGTGGGTAAGATGCCAAAAGTCACCAGCTTCCCCTGTTCGGCTAACAAAGCACCGGTTTCAACAGCCTGGCCGAATGCCTGGATGTCGGTAATGATGTGATCAGCCGGTAACACAAACAGCACAGGATCGTCTTCCTGCTGTGTCAGACTTAAGGCAGCACAGGCAACTGCAGGCGCGGTATTTCGCCCTACGGGCTCCAACAGGATGGATGGAGACTCCAGGCCAATCCGGCGCATCTGCTCAGCAGCCAGAAAACGATGCTGATTGTTACAAACCAGCAAAGGTGTTTCGCAACTTGGAAGACCGGACAGGCGTTTGATAGTTGACTGTAACAGAGTTTCATCTTCCACCAGTGAATAAAATTGCTTAGGATAAGCCTCACGAGATAGCGGCCAAAGACGGGTACCTGAGCCCCCACATAAAATGATTGGCGCAATCATTGCGTATTTCTCCATGGAAATTTTACAGGCAATGCTGAATTAAATGTTTAGCTGTTAGCCGTTAGCGTTTAGCTTTGAAAAAGCAGGGCATTACCGTAATTCAACATTCAGAATTGTGTTTGAACGGTTTTTTCGTTCAGACACTAATTGTCCGTAGTTATGACGTCCTTTTGCTCATAAAGCTTTTGAATAAAGTCTTCGGCCTTGAGTTCGGGATAAACGCTGCACCCTTGTCCTATTTTTATCCCCTGGGGTATTTGGGCTCGGACGCCGATTACAGCGAGCGCCTCGTCCTGTTTACCAATCACGGAATCTCTACCAATACTGACACCAAGGTCAGTTATAGTATTCTCAACTCTGGCTCCTGGTCCGACCTGGGTATCGAAAAACAGTATTGAATCTTTTACCACTGCTCCTGTTCCTACATAGGCCCCGGGGAAAAGAATTGATTGAGCAACTTCTCCTTCAATTCTGACCCCGTTATAAATTCTTGAGTTATTTATTGAGCCTTGAGGACCGATAAGAGCAGGGGCACGATCTCTTATTGCCTCGTGGTCCAGGTTGGTGCGTACCTGCCAATCAGACAGTTTTATTTCAGGACGTTCTCCCAAAAGATCCATATTGGCAGTCCAGTATTCCTCAAGGGTCCGGCTGTATCCCCAATAGTCGTGAAATTTGTAACCATATACTTTATATTGGCTCATTATGGCAGGAAATATGTCTCTGCCAAACTCATGGGAGTCAATTCCGGCGTTTTCCTTCAGGACTTGGTCCAGAATCTCCGTCTTGAACAGGTATATGGTCATGGAGGCCCAGTTCGATGCAGGGTGGGCAGGTTTTTCTAAATATTCCAGAAGACAGCCTCCTCTTGGGTCATCCTCAGAAATCCGGGCCAGGCCGAATCTGGATGAACCTGCCGGAGAAACCTGAACAAAGGAAGCAGTGACATCGGCCCCCATGTCCAGATGAAATTGAATGAGTTTCTGATAATTCATGTGATAGATATGGTCGCCGGATAAGATTAGTACAAGGTCCGGTTTGTGAGCACGGATAAAGTCAAGGTTCTGATATACTGCGTCTGCTGTACCCTTATACCAGTCTGAGGCATGCAATCCTTGAAAGGGAGGCAGAAGAGTGATCCCGCGATGTCTGCCTGTCATGTCCCAGGATGCGCCTGTCCCGATATGCTCTATTAGAGATGAGGACCTGTACTGGCTGAGAATTCCGACTCTCTCGATGCCTGATTGCATGAGGTTGCTGAGAGGGAAATCTATGAATCTGTACAGACCTCCAAAAGGTACTGTGGACTTGGGCCTGAGGAAGGTAAGGACTCCAAGTTCATCAACCCTGCCGCCGGCAAGGACCATAGCTAAAATTTTTGGCATTTGCTAACCTGTTAACAAATCTGAAATTAAAGTTCTAATGAGCTAATTACCAAATTATACAGACATTGAGTCCGGCACAGAAGAGGAAAATTCATCCGGCCCGCCACCGCCAGGTTCAGGTCCGCCTGCTGCCTCTTCCGCAGATGCCTCCTCCATGGCTTCATCAACCACCTGGTCAAAGTCCTCGCCAAGGTCATCTCCCGCCAGACCTCCCATCTTTTTCATCCACTTAGCCATGCTTTTGGGATCATTTTCGTCGAGACCAGCCATCATTGCCGGATCTGCTAATTTTTCCAGTCTTGTTTCTTCGGAAAGGCGTACATGAACCCTGGAGATCAACTTGGTGACCGCCTTACTTCCACAGTGTTTGCAATGGGATTCAAAATCGTCCTTGTTAAGGACAAGGTGAGAAGAAACCCTTCCACACTTTTTACAGCGATATTCGTAGATCGGCATGATTTACTTCCCTCCATGTACAGGATTGTGTACACAAGATGTTTACGCAAGATGTTTAACTACCAAGCGAAGGAGCGTGTTTGTTGTAAATTTTTTGGCTGCACCATTAGGCAAATTCTTGTATGGAACCTCTGCCCTGGCACTCTGCCTGTGCCCGCCGGCCGACCCTATTTTTCCAAAGACACGGGCCGCCAGTTTGCCTGCATTTTTCTTATAGCCATCGCAGCGAAAAATGACTACCAGTTTTTCTCCATAATGGCCGGATATTATAACCCAGCCTATGTTATGAATATGTGCAAAAAAATCGGCTACCACGACAAGAATATCCGGATTCCCAACGCGGCCCAGGTGGACATAAATACGTTTTTTGCTGGTTTTCATGGTTTCCAGAGCGATTTTGAAATATTTCAGTTCTGATCGTCTTATATCAGAAGTCTCTATCTTATTCAGCAGTTGTTGGTTGATTTGCTTAAAGAGGTATTGGAAACATAGTATATCAGATGGAGAGGTCTTTTTGGTAAAGTTTTGGGTATCGACTTTGATGCCGTAAAAAAGTGCTGTTGCAAGTGCTACTGCAGGTTTTATCTTGGCGGCCTTCAGGTATTCTGTGAGCATGGAGGCAGCTGCTCCATATTCCGTCCGTATGTCTACAAAGGGAGCATCCCATCCATCAGTGATGGGGTGATGGTCTATTACCGCATTATAAGAAATTGAAGCCAGGTCCGGGTGGTGTGGGGGTTGGGAATCTATCAGTACGAATTTGGTATATTGATCCCGCTTTGTCCCCCTCATGCGCTGCATGGGAATTTTAAGAAAGTCTCTCATTGCAAGATTGTTCACACGCTTTATCTCATTATTGTGAACAATTGTCACCTCTTCCACTCTTCGGCTGAGCAATCTTTTTACTGCTTGAGCGCTGGCCATGGCATCGGGGTCAGCTACTATTACGACCAGTACGCGATCGTCTCGCTTGAAAATCTGCAAGAAAGAGCGGAGCCGTTCTTTGTTAGAAAGCCTTTTTGTGATACGCGCACTTTGATCAGGAGATTGTGGCGAATCGGCTTTTTCAGGATTGTGTTTATTGTTATTATTAACTGATTTTGTCATTTTACTATTATAAGAGCATCACAAGACATTTCTTTATGAAATATTTACGGAAACAATTAATGCCAAACGAGCCTGTCGATAAAATAAGCACAGTTTGTATTAAGGAGCAATTCTAAATTAGTCATCATGATTAGTCCAAGAAATATTTGGCATCCTTCATTCGCCGGTTTACACTTATTCCTCGAATAGAGGGCTGATGTTGAAACTGGAAATTCAAAATACGGATACCTTTTCTTTAACCATGGACCCTGAACCTGTAAACGCTTACGATAAATATTACACCAAGTAGCAGTATCAGCAAATGGCACCAAGGAGGATTTTTTGCAAAAAGGCTTAAGGTGTTACCACTGGGTCTGGTTGGCGCTCATGGCTAAGTTTGGCTGGGATGTGGCTGGAACCTGGATTAAAAAAAAGAGGGGAGAAAAGGTAAACCCACGAGATGAAAGATGCCTAAAAAGGCAATCATAAACTCCGTTTTGATTTCAAATCATTTCATCAAATTACCCTTGAGCCGGATATCTTCCACTCTAAGCGGTGCAAGCTCAATATTTAAACATCTGACTATTGGTTGTCTGTATTGCATCAGAAAATTTTCTTGAATACCTGAGTTTATGTCGATCCCTTTTAGTTCTCTGTAGATTGTGTCTCTGATCCAGGCCTCTTTTTTCTGAATTGCGTGTTTTGTCCCGGCATCAGAGACAATAAGTTCCACTTGTAATTTTAAAAAAATCGTTTCCTTGTCCCTTTGCGTCGGGATAAGAAACGGGTCAAGATCCAAGGTTTCAAAATTACCATGATTGGCCAAGGTGCCAGGGATATCTTCTGTAACCGCGCCATGTGGTTCAAAAAACGGAGCCGAAAGATTCCACAGAAGCACAAGTCCCACTGTGAGAAAAATTCCCGATACCCCTGTTATGGTCCAAATAATCCAAGATGCTTCGTCCGGCAGTTTGACCTCCGCAGTTTCTTGTGAGCGGTTCTCGCTCGCTTTGTCCGGCGAGATGGCCTCTTCTGTGGATAATGTCAGTTCCTTTCCTTCTGATTCATCATAGCTATTATCCTCAAAAAGTCGGATATCAACCTGGTGATCTCCTTCATCCCATAATTTGTTTTCAGAAAGTACTACATCAAAGTCATTGTCCTGTGACTCTCTTGCTCTTGCGTTTGCATCGGCCTGCTGAGGACTATTATCACTAGAGTCCTTCACTGGTTTGACGATTTCTAGAGATGGTCCTTCTTTAGAACCGATTTCATCTTTAAAAATAAAGGTGTCTTGAGTCACAGCAATATATTATCAGGAAAAGATATTTGTGGAATTCAAAGGGTCAGGGGTCAATTGATATTTTTTCGATCTATGACTTACTTATCTCATGAATCATGTTATTTATCAACCTACAGAGATCACAAGAAATCGCAATTTTTCCCAAGTTAAAAAGGGCACCAATGTTTTTGTCTAGTTGAGGCCATTGTGCGGTATCCGAGATACATGGAAAAATAATTTGACGTTCAACCGACCTACCAACTTAATCGCTTTTTGATTGAGCAAACGGCAGAATCTTTCGGCGGCTTTTCGATGCTTTTTGCTTTCGATCCAATCTAATACCACGAATAGTGTTTGCCCAATCAACTTAACGTATCCGGCCCTGGTTGTAATCATGTCAAGGACTGGTTTGGATTATAGTATTTAAGGCGCGAGGAGCGAGCATAACGGGTTATGTGATCGACGAGCAACGAAGAAGACGGCAAAAAAAACATTAATTTGTTCAAGTTATTTATTGTACGTTCTTTAGTGTCTGAACGGTTTTTTCGTTCAGACACTACACACGTGCCGGAAATCAGTTCCATGGCGAGGTCTGCCGCCCTTTCCGCCGCTCCTGATCCACCCAGGGCATTTTTTACCTCTTTCAAGTCCTTGATCATATTTTTTCTCCGGGCGTCGTCTCTGAGTAGAGACAGCGCCTCTTGAGAGAGTCGCTCAGGAGTGACATCTTGCTGAATTATCTCAGTTACTACTTGGCGTCCTGCAATCAGATTTACCAGGGATGCAAAAGGCACTTTTATAAAGAATTTTCCCAGAAAACATGTAATAGGTGATACCTTGTAAGTGACTACCATGGGAGTTTCCAGAATAGCAGCCTCAAGGGTGACGGTTCCAGAAGCCGCAAGTATCAGGTCGGAAGCGGCTATGGCATCATAGGTCTGCCCTTTCACCACCCGAATGATTTGGTGATTTGGTGATTGAATGATTTGGTGATTTGGTGATTTGGTGATTTGGTGATTGAACAATTCCAGAATCTCGGGATCAAGGGATGGAGCAAGCGGTACCACAAACTGGACATCCTGCTTATCTTGAAAGATCCTCTCGGCAGCGCCTGCCATCACGGGAAATAGCCTGGAGATCTCGCTCTTTCGGCTGCCGGGAACAAGTCCCACTATTGGCTTTTCGGGATTGAGCCCTACCTTTCTGCAAAATTCGGTTTTGGAGACCTCGGCCTTGACTACGTCAAGAAGGGGATGGCTCACAAATCTCACTTCCATGCCGCGAGATCTGAAAAAGGCTTCCTCAAAGGGCAGAATAACAGCCATTCGATCTACCAGACGGCGGAGTTTTTTCACTCTGCCCTGACGCCAGGCCCATACCTGTGGGCTGATATAGTAAAATATGGGGATTCCCAGCTTCTTTGCCCTGCCGGCCACCTGGAGGTTGAATTCCGGATAATCTATAAGAATGAGTAAATCCGGTCTCTCTTTGCGGAACCATGCCGTGGTACGGCTAAATGCCTTTAAAATCGGTCTGATATGACCGATGACCTCCACCACCCCTACCACCGCGAGATCAGAGCTTGGAAACAGTAACTCCAGCCCTGCCTCTTCCATTTTCGGACCGCCGATTCCTACAAATTTTGCATGAGGCAGTCTGGACTTAAGGGCACGGATAAGGTTTGAACCATGAAGGTCGCCGGAGGATTCTCCGGCTATGACAAATACCTGCACCCACTAATTCCTCATTGCTGATTCATGATAATACTCTAGGTCCAGGGTGTTGAGCCCTTGCGTAATCCGGGCATTTATATCCAGAGCGAGCTTTAGTGCCCTCCTGCCCGACTCTCCTGTAACCTTTGGTTTTTCAAGACCCTGCACTGCCCTTACGAATGACTCAAGTTCGTCATAGAGCATATCTGTTCCCTTGTGGGTCTTGAATTCAGGTCTGATGGCGGCCATCTGGCCTGCGCTCAAGTCTCTGGTCACAACAAGGCTCTTGCGCTCTGCGCAATCCGCAGAAATATAGGCCCCTGGCTGAAACACCCTGATTCTGCGCATGTCTTGGAGAGAAATTCGGCTTGCTGTAAGATTCGCTGTACATCCATTTTCGAAAATAAGCCTTGTGTTTGCAATATCCACTTTTGGGGTGAGTACCGGCACACCAACCGCCCTTATTTCTTTAAGATGTGAGTGTACCAGGGCCAGTATTATTTCCAGATCGTGAATCATCAGATCCAGGACCACATCCACGTCAGTAGCCCTATCCTTAAAGCCGCTCAGCCTGTGGGCCTCTATAAAGAGGGGATGCGTCACCTTTGCCTCAAGCACCTTTATGGCAGGGTTAAATCGTTCCAAATGCCCCACCTGGAGTATCAGGCCTTGCTGCTTTGCCAAGCTGATGAGCTCATCCGCTTCCTCCACAGTGGTAGAGATAGGTTTCTCAAGCATGCAATGCACACCATGGGAAAACAGTATCTTGGCAACTTCATGATGATGAATAGTGGGGACAACCACTGATGCCGCATCGATCTTTCCTGCGATCTCATGGACATTGGTGTAGGCATCGGTCCCCACCTCTTTGGCCACGTCCTGTGCACGCTCAGGAGATACGTCCACTACTCCGACAAGGTCTACTCCCTCCATCTGCGCGTACTTCTGCGCATGAAACCGCCCTAGATATCCCACTCCTATGACTGCTGTCCGAATCAATGTATTTCTCCGTTAATATTGCACAGCACAAAGGCAGTCCGTGCTTTGCTATGAAGCCAGGTGTCGTGTGGAATGATCTCCGTCAATGCCAACCATGGCTATTGACGACCTGTTAGCCAGGTCAACGGTAGAATCCCTGTTAAAAAACAGGGTGCGACCGGCCTCCACAGCCAGGAGTGATGCCTTGACCCGGATCATCTGCTCAATGGTACCAACTCCCACGGAAGGAAGGTCAAATCTGGTATCCTGTGTGGGTTTACAGACCTTTATTACCACTGCACCAGACCCGCCCAGTTGTCCGCCCCGCCGGATGGTCTGATCTGTTCCTTCAATTGCCTCGACAGCCAGAACAGCGCGGTCCTTGACTACCAGGCACTGACCTATGTCAAGGCGTCCTATCTCCCTTGCGAGTTCCCAGCCGAAGCGGATATCCTCCCACTGGCTTTTTGAGGGTTTGCAACGGGTCAATACACCGGAGGGAACAAGCAGCTCCTTTAAGAGGATAGTGGAAGAAAGAATCTGGATGCCTTCTTGCTCAAGCTCTGCAGCAATGGACCTCAATATTTCGTCATCCAGCCTGTTGTCCAGGCGTCGCCACAGGTTTATTGCCCTGAAATCAGGGCGGACGTCCTTAAATATCTTCGTTTTTGTTATAGAACCTGCAAATATGGCCTCTGACGCCCCTGCTTTTTTAAAAATTTTTATGAGCTTGCCTAACTGTCCCAGGTAAACCCATTCAATTTGATCCACTTCCTCTGAAAGCAAGGGATCTGTTTCCCCCTTGTGAGCTACCGCCACTATCCCGCGGCCCTGTTTTCTGGCAGCCCTGGCGCATAACAGAGGGAATTGTCCTCCCCCTGCCACCAGCCCTAAAGGATGATGATCCTGCATCAAAGTCCCTCTTCTCCATTTGAGGCCATGGGCACGCCCCTTTTGGAAGACCTGATAAACTCGGTAAATTTTTTTACCTCTGGTATGGCTCCAAAGCGGGACTCCACGACATCAAGGGCATCTGTCACAGTATCACAACTTTGAAAAATCACTCGATAAGCCTCTTTTAAGGCATCAATAACCTCTCTCGAAAGCCCTTGCCGTCTCAGCCCCACCAGATTCAGACCATAGAGATGATCCCTTTGGCCCCAGTACTTCACATAAGGAGGTATATCCTTGTTTGCACCTGACATGCCGCCCAGAAAGGCATGGGCACCGATTCGGCAGAACTGATGGATAGCTGACAGTCCACCGATGATAGCGCACTCTCCTATCTCCACATGTCCCCCAAGAGTAACCCCGTTTGCCATGATCACACTGTCTCCAACCTGGCAGTCATGGGCCACATGGCAATAAGCCATAAGCATGCACTGCTTTCCGACTCTTGTAATACCGCCTCCGCCTTGAGTCCCGCTGTGGACTGTGACGAACTCCCTGATTATAGTCTGATCGCCTATCTCAACCCTTGTGGGCTCGCCGGCGTACTTCAGATCCTGAGGAGGAGCTCCAATAGATGCAAACTGGGAAACCTTTATTTTTTCTCCAAGCCGGGTATGGCCCTCAATTACGGCATGGGGGCCTATTTCCGTCTCCGGGCCTATCTCGACTTCAGGCCCAACCACCACATAGGGCCCTATCTTTACTCCTTTTGCAATTTCTGCATCCGGGGAAATTATGGCTGTCGGATGTATATTTCTCTCGATAACCATCAGATTGTCCAGGCACAATAATTAAATAGTATAGGAATTTTCATTATTCAGAGTCCCGCCGCAGGCGGCTAATTTATTGAACGGCTGCTATAAGCACAGCCTCTGCCGCGACCTTATCATCGACAGATGCCTTGCCTTCCATCTTCCATATAATCGATTTACGTTTTATGAGTTTTAAATACATAATCAACTGGTCGCCAGGGACCACCTGCCTTCTGAAGCGCACCCCATCCATCCCTGCAAACACCATGAGTTTGTCCTCAAAACCCTCCGGATCTGTATTTTTGGCAAAAATGATCCCTGACTGTGCCATGGCCTCAAGGATAAGGACCCCGGGCATAATGGGCTCTCCAGGGAAGTGACCCTGAAAGAAAGGCTCATTTATTGTAACGTTTTTGAGTGTCTTGATACCTACACCAGGTTCAATGCCCAAAACACGGTCAACCAGCAAAAAAGGATACCTGTGAGGCAACAGGGCCGATATATCTTGTATTTGGAGTTGGCTATGCATCGTTTCCATTTTCTTTTCCTAATAAC
>JAYEMY010000382.1:0-6421 GCA_034718455.1 Thermodesulfobacteriota bacterium | reverse complement strand
GGCAATGACACACGCAAGACTTACGCCGGAAATAAAAGAAAAGGCTGAGACCATTCTTAAAGAACTGGGAATTTCCATTTCTGCTGCATATGAAATGTTTTATCGGCAGATTATTGCTCATCAGGGTCTTCCATTTGATTTGCGTATTCCAAATAAAAATACGCTTCAGGCAATGAGGGACGCAAGAGACGGTAAAGGAAAAAGATACGATAGCGTAGAAAAAATGTTTGAAGATCTGAAAATTTGATGCTGCCGATTCGTCCGACATCCAGATTTAAAAAAGATTTGAAAAGAGCCGCGAAGCAGAGTCGAAATATAAAAAACCTGCAACAGGTCCTTGAACAGTTGGCCATTCCTGCTCCCTTGCCTTCAAAGAACAAAGACCACAAGCTGAAAGGAGATTGGATAGATTTTCGGGAATGCCATATTGAACCTGACTGGCTACTGATTTATACAATATCAGATTTCGAACTTAGACCGGTTCGTCTTGGCACGCATTCTGAATTGTTTGATTGAGGGATCAAAAAAGCAAAGGCCTCTTGATGAATTGAATAAGTAACAAAGCCTCGGCCGATGCCTCACGATGCCGGGCAGGTGGCGGGCAGACGGAAGAGTTCAGCAAGATATGTTGCTTAAATTGGCAACGTCCCCCAAACCCGTCCCATTGACATCTCTATTTGATAGAAGTATTAATTCTAAATAAGAATAGGATGTATATAAAAGAGGTTGAAAATGGGAAGAACTTCTAAAAAACTTAATTTCCTCATCGAGGAGGGGCTCTGCCGGGATTTGGAAACGTTAGTGCCTGCGGGAAAGAGAAGCAAGGTTGTAAATCAAGCGCTCCGCAAGGAATTGGAGTCGATTCGTAGAAAAAAATCAGTAGAGAAACTTCTTACTTCACCTCCTGCCGGCAAACAATTTTCAAACTGTGAAATAATAGAGGGCTTGTCTAAAGACCGGAGGAGTCATTAAATGAAAAATTATGTGGTGGATGCTTCCATCATTCTTAAATGGGTTTTAGGTAATGAAAGGGAATCAGATCATGAAAAGGCCATGGCCTTACTGGAAACCTGGACTGGAGGAGATATAGAACTGTCGGCACCGATACTGTGGCAATATGAGGTAGGTAACTTCCTCGGCCGGAGCCTTCAAGATGAAGCTATGGATAAAATGAATCTTCTTCTAAATCTAAACATCAAAAACGTGGCACCCACTAACGATATGGTAAATCGGTGCTTCTCATGGATGAGGCAAAAGAAAGTTACTTTTTACGATGTCTCTTATCTTGCTGTGGCTTTTGAAGTTCAGGGTACGCTGATAACCGCCGATGAAAAATTCGCAGGGGAAATGGCGAAAACGAATCGGATCTGTCTTCTAAAAAACCTTGACCCTGGATCATAGACATCCCATATAACCTATGAGCTATTACCTATATCGCTATCAGCGTGCCCGCTACGCTCAAGACGCAAAGCACGCCAAGAAAGACATTGTGACCGCCGGGTGTCGGCGCTCATAATTGACTTCTAATACCCAAAAATACAACCTTAGCGTCCTTCGCGCCTTCGCGGTTCCCTAACTCCTGAAGATTTTAAAGATACCAATGTCCCCCATTACGCCGAGGCTTGACTCGGTTGCGGTAGTCGAGGTATAATGAATTATTAAATCAAACAAAAAGTAATTCTTTGGAGAATTGTCATGCGCAGCACTATTACCGTGCGAGGCCAGACCGTAATCCCGGCGCCGATCAGGAAAAAGTTCGGTCTGGGGCCGTCGAAACGGTTGGAGTGGATCATTGATGACGACACCATCAGGGTGATGCCGGTGGATACCGATCCCGTCGTCGCCTTCCGGGGGTCTGGCAGGGGTGGGGCGGTGGCGAGGCTCCTTGCGGAACGTAGGCGTGATCGGGAACGGGAATGAAACGGTATGTCCTTGACACCTCAGCCCTTCTGGCCCTCAGGGACGACGAGGCCGGTGCCGACCAAGTGGCGAAAATTTTCCGCCTGGCCCAACGCCGCAAGGCCCTTTGTGTGGTCTGTTTCATGACCCCCATGGAACTCCTATACAGGGTCTGGAAAGACGAGGGTGAAGCAGCCGGAAAGCTCGCCTATGCGCATTGTCTTGCCCTGCCGTTGGCCGTTCGGCACGAGGACGAAAAACTGCTCAGAAAGGCAGCAGAAATAAAAGCCAACTATCCCTTGTCGCTTGCCGATGCATGGATTGCAGCCTGTTCCATTCTTGAGGGGGCGATACTTGTTCACAAGGACCCGGAACTTGAAGCCCTAGGATGCGAACAGTTCCTGTTGCCCTATAAGGTAAGTGGGTAACGGGCAGACTTTAGCAAGCCCCTCCCCGTTATCATATGCATATTTTGTCTGTCCCCGATTCTAAATACTTTGTCATTTGAGAATTCCCTCTCAGGGCGCATTCTGACAAGAATTATGGCAAGTGCGAGGGAATATGGCAAAAGAGCCTTTAAGTTACTTTTGTTACCAATGTCCCCCATTACGCATGAAGCGCAGCTCTTAACTTAATCTTAAACTGACCAATCTTAATCTCGGCTTCCTTCTGAACTGGAATGTACCATTGATGAAGGACGGCATAAAACGAATGGTAAACAATTTGAACCGGTAGCCTGTCCGTCATGGCATGGTTCTTTTCCTGATCGGTCACCCCGATCTGGAAATAAATAAAACCCTTTGCGGCCTTCGCGCCTTAGCGGTTCCAGATAAAAAGGTTTGTAAAAGAAAATGATGTTAAGCTATTAAACTAACTCCGTCCCCCAATCTTTGATAGATAATTTATGCCTCGCCAACCAAGACTTGACGCCCCCGGCCTTTTACAACATGTAATGGCCCGGGGGATCGAACGCCGAAAAATCTTTTGGGACGATAAGGATCGCTCTTCATTTCTGGAACGACTTGCTGTGATCCTCGATGAAACTCAAACCCAATGCTACGCCTGGGCGCTCATTCCAAACCACTTCCATCTCTTATTGCGCACAAGTCTTACGCCACTCAGTAAGGTCATGCGTCGCCTTATGACTGGCTACGCCGTTACCTTCAACAAGCGTCATAAAAGGAGCGGCCACCTCTTCCAGAACCGCTATAAATCAATTGTCTGTGAGGAAGATTCTTACCTCTTGGAGCTTATTCGTTACATCCATCTCAACCCCCTACGAGCAGGTCTGGTAAAAGACCTGAAAAAACTCGATAAATATCTATGGACCGGCCATAGCGCTATATTGGGAAAAAAGAAAAATCCCCTTGTCCTCAAGCAGCAAGCAAATAATTTTCCGTTCGCCGGAAGGCGGATTACTTTTTCTCAGTTTCGTCCGGAAACTGAGAAAGCAACAACAAATCCTGAAAATCCTGTTGATCCTGTCAAAAATAAGCCTTTAGCGGAGAAAACCATCGAAGACGTACTCCTCCAGTTTGGGGATAGGCTAAGGAAGGCCCGCAGAAGGGACCGACAGTTTGTAAAACAAGGAGTTGATCAGGGGAGTCGGCCTGAATTACAGGGTGGTGGGCTGGTCCGAAGCGCCGGCGGGGACAAAAGAGCTCTTCTGGGGCGGAAGAAAGAAGAGCGTGAACTGGGAGACGCAAGGATACTGGGAAGTGGAGAGTTTGTTGGAAACATCCTGGCTGATTCAGAGAAAATCGAGGGATATAAATTACTGAAAAAAGTTTCGCTGTCTGAACTGGTCGAGAAAGTTTCAACCTATCTTGATGCTTACAAAGATGAGGTTTTATCTGGAAATCGAAGACAGAAGAATTGCCATGCGCGCGATTTGATTTCATTTGTTGCTGCTAAAAGCATGGGTTATAAATTCAACGAGATTGCAGAAATATTAGGCATCCATCCGGTGACGGCAGGAAGGTGTGCAGAAAGAGGTAAGAAATTGATTGACAATGATGAGGGCATTTGGGATATATTAGAATAACGCAGTTACGTAGCAACGTCCCCCATTACCCATTACCCCATTACGGGACCTGTTACAAAGCCGCCAACTGGATCTGCCTCGGCAAAACAAAGGGACGGGGAAAGCTGGAAAAACAACACAAAACCCCGCTTCCCAAGAAAACCATCTGGATTTATCCACTTACCAGAAACTCTTGTCAGGGCGACTAGCCTGAACCGTAGGCTGCTATGTAGATAATCCCCATCAGGCACGGTCAGCAACACTTGATATACCTGAGCATCCTCTGTATACAAAAAATAGCTGACAGAATCGCCAGGATTTATTGAGAAGTTACCATCTAAATATTTAACTAGCTGTTTTTAAAAAAGAAATTTTTTTGCTTGACAGGGGGAACATAGGATGTCCCCCTGATCAGATGCTGACCTTGAACTTCTACGAAGGAATGTGGGAGGTACTAAAGTAATGCAGTTAAGTAGCAACGTCCCCCATTATATTCGAGGACGTCCCCCATTACGTCCAACCATCACAACGATACGAGGAGATAAATAATATGCTTACAAAATACATCCATAACGCCATGACTAAAGCCGTTTACGACAAGCTTGAAGACGGCTCTTTTTCCGGGAAGATTCCCCTGTGTCCCGGAGTAATAGCTTTTGGAGAAACGCTTTATCAATGTGAACAAGAGCTGAAATCCTCTCTTGAGGGCTGGCTGATTGTGAAAATTAGGTATGGGGACAGACTGCCGGTGATAGACAGGATTAACCTGAACGAAAGAATGCCTGCTTTTCCAGGTGAGGCTGCTGCAGTTCATGGGTAAATGGAAGCCGTGTAAACGGCGGGATTTTATCAAGAAGCTGAAGAAAATAGGTTTTGGATCTCCTCAACCTGGAGGAAATCATTTCTATATGCGTCATGGAAGCTATACATTCACACTCCCAAGCAATAATGAATATTCTATTCCACAAGTCAAGATGCTTCTCAAGGAAATTGAGCAGGGAATAAGCAAAGAAATCTCTTTAGACGATTGGGATGGTCTGTAAAAATCGCCGCCACATCCCCTATTTTCCTGCGCCACATTGGGATTGAGTGCCTTTGTAATCCGGAGGCCCGAATTCAAAGGCAAAAAGAAAAAACAGTGAAATCCGTGCCAAAAGACAGAAAGTCAATATGTCATGAACGTCCCCATCTCCATAAACTAACAAAACTACCAACGTCCCCCATTGTGAAAACAAAAAATAATTAATCCTGTAAAATCCTGTAAATCCTGTCAAAAAATATTTTTCTCTACATTAGATGGAAATATGAAACAACGTCCCCCATTCTTGGCGTCATTGGCGCCTTAGCGGTTCACAACTCTTACCGCCCGCTGCGCTCAAGACGCAAAGCACGCTAAGAAAGACATTGTGACCGCCGGGTATCGGTGCTCACAATTGACTCACCACTCCGTAGTAGTAATTTGTCATGGCATGGTTCTTTTCCTGATCGGTCACCCCGATCTGGAAATAAATAAAACCCTTTGCGTCCTTTGCGCCTTAGCAGTTCCAGATGGAAAAATTTGTAAAAGAGAATGACGTTAAACTATTAAACTAACTCCGTCCCCCAAACAAAATAAACCTATAATCCAATGGAACAAAAAAATAAGATCATCCTGTTTCAGGATCGAAAAATACGCCGAATATGGCGCGAAGATGAGTGGTATTTTTCTGTTATTGATATTGTCGGGGTTCTGACTGATTCCGCAAACCCTCGCGATTATTGGTACAAAATGAAAATTCGTGTCAAAGCTGAGGACGGTTTTGAACCGTCGACAGTTTGTCGACAGTTCAAAGTGGAAGCTCCTGACGGCAAACAAAGAAAGACGGATTGTGCCAATACAGAAGGGATTTTACGCATTATTCAATCTATCCCATCGCCCAAAGCCGAACCCTTCAAACGCTGGCTGGCAAAAGTGGGCTATGAGCGAGTACGGGAAATAGAAAACCCAGAACTAGCACAAGAGCGCATGAAAGCCCTGTATGAGCAAAAAGGCTATCCCAAGGACTGGATTGATAAACGCTTGCGAGGCATAGCAATTCGCCAGAATCTAACCGATGAATGGAAAGAACGGGGCATAGAAAATCAAAAAGATTACACCATCTTAACCGCTGAAATATCCAAAGCCACTTTTGGTATGACTCCCAGCGAGTATAAAAAACACAAAAATATCCCAACAAAATCCAAAGCCAATCTACGAGACAATATGACGGATTTGGAGTTGATTTTCACCATGTTGGGAGAAAAAGTGACCACCGAAATATCAGAGCAAGAAAAACCAGATACGTTTACCGACAATAAAAAGGTCGCCGGGCGTGGGGGCACTGTTGCGGGCAATGCGAGAAAAGAGACGGAAAAAGAGTTGGGGAGAAGTATTGTTTCTGAAGAAAATTATTTGTCGGATAACTTGTTTGACAATGATCAAAACAAAAAATCGTGGGAGGTGCTAAAGTAATGCAGTTA
>JAYEMY010000381.1:0-21987 GCA_034718455.1 Thermodesulfobacteriota bacterium | reverse complement strand
TTTGAGCAGTACCTCCGGATGGACCGGCAATACCGGTAATAGCAAGGCTATAGCCTGTACCGGCCAAGCGTTTTACACCATCCGCCATTTCCACGGCAGTCTGGGAACTCACTGCGCCATAGAGGGATAATGTCTCGCGGGAAACCCCAAGGAGATCTTCCTTTGACTTGTTACTATAGGTAATTACTCCCCTTTCAAACCACCCGGAACTGCCGGGAATGCTGGTCACCCTTTGGCTTACCAGACCACCCGTACAGGACTCCGCAAGGGAAAGAACACTACCTTTTTCCAGCAGAAGTCTGCCCACTATCTCCTCAAGAGTTTCCTCATTGACGGCAACCACATGTTTGTCCAGCAGTTGTTTTATGGTGTTACATGCCATATTAAAAATTTCAGTAACTTTTTCCGGATTCAGGCCCTTTACAGTGGCAGTTACATTAACTTCCGGAAAGTTGGGATAATAACCAATGCTCAAGCTGTCCCGGCTGGATTCCAGCTTTTCAAAAAGGGCGTTTATCTCTGTCTCCGACAAGCCAAAGACTTTGAAGGTCTGCTGTCTTATATATATTTTTTTGGAAATAAACTTGCTAAGCCTGGGGATAACCCTCTGGATCATATGATCTTCCAATTCCCCAGGCACTCCGGGCAGAAAAAAAAGGGGGGTATCCTGGTGGACCAGGAGATATCCTGCAGCACGACCTTCGGGATTCAGGACTTCAGCGCCTTCAGGTAACCATGCCAACTTTTCCCGCAAAAAAACAGGATTGGCAAACCGCTGTTTCGCCCTCCTGATCTTCTCTAGAATCATCTCATTCAAGACCAGGGGACGCCCTAAGGCCTTGGCTGTCACCTCATTTGTTATATCATCAGTAGTCGGACCAAGCCCGCCGGTGATGATAACGTATTCTGATCTTTTTATTGCTGCCAGCAGACATTCTTCGACATCATCGGGGTCATCACCAATGGATGTGATCCGTGTCACTTGGCAACCAGCATAAAAGAGCTTATTAGCTGCAAAGCTGGCAGTGGTATTTAATACCTTGCCGGATACAAGTTCATCTCCTATAGCTATAATTTCACCATGCATGACTAATTACCTCTAAATCCCACAACCTCCATGCAACATTTGCCATTACGCCGGCTGCAACATCATCAAGTACAATACCCCATCCTCCGGGGAAAGATTTATCTATATATCTTATTGGAAAAGGCTTCCAGATGTCAAAAAAACGAAAAAACATAAAAGCAACTATAATCAAAGAAGGTTCAAGCGGGGCGCCCGCAAGCGCCACTGCCATACCGACCACTTCATCTATCACTATTTGAGACGGATCTTTTTCTCCCAGTAAAAGCTCCGCCCTGCCTGAGATCCATACAGATATCAGGATAACAAATCCAAGAAAACATATTCCCAGGGAAAATGGAAGATGACTAAATAGCCAGTGGAGAGGAATGCCCAGGAGACTCCCGAATGTACCCGGTGCAAAGGGGATCAACCCCAGGAACAATCCGTTTGCCAGAAACAAGACTAATCTATTTTTGAAATTGAAAGTCTTGGAAGCCAAAATTAAGAGTGAGCGCCTGAATCTTGAGGCACGACATATCCTTATTCATCTATAAAATCTTCAACCGACACCAGGCTCACAGCCTGATAAACCGCACCTAATGGGACACTGAACCGGCGTGCCACTTCTTTGCAGGCTTCGTACTCAGGAGAAATCGTGGACCGGCCATCAGGCCTTGTGAACAATTTGGCTCGCACATTACCCCAGTTGGTTGGAACCATACCATTCCTTCTAGGCAAAACATACCTCAAACATCTATTCAGGCGTATCCCTGAAGTAGTGGATTCCTCAAAAAGCATCTTGCTGAGGCTATGTTCGTGACCAGGTGTGGTTAAGACTGTAATCTCAACACCCGGACGATTCTTTTTCATATGTATTGGACACATAACAACGTCCAGGGCGCCTGCATCAAACAATCGCTCCATCAGATACTCAAACCACTCAGGGTTCATGTCATCAATATAACTCCTTAGCTCCACTACGACTGATTCTTTTTTTGATGACCGGTCTTCACCCAGCCAGATACGAAAGAGATTGGCCCATTGAGGAATATCCCTTGAACCCGCCCCATATCCGATTTTTTCCACTTTCATTTCGGGAAAGGTTCTGAAATGATCCGCCAGGATCTTTATCAAAGCACCCCCGGTTGGTGTAACAAGTTCCCACTCTCCATCCACCCAATAAATCGGTACATTTTTTAACAACTCAGCAGCGGCAGGGGCAGGCAAAGGCAATCTGCCGTGTTCGCAATCTACCCACCCCCTGGCTACAGGAATGGGTGAGCAGTAGATCTTTCCAACAGAAAAATAATTTAAGCCGCTGAGGGTCCCCACAATATCCACTAATGTATCCACAGCCCCGATTTCATGGAAGTGGACCTCTTCTAATAAGCAGCCATGCACCTTGGCCTCAACCTGGGCAAGGAGATTAAATACCTTCAGGGAAAGCCGGATTATCCCGGGTTGCAGATCAGATCTTTCAAGAATTGCCTCCACATCCCGCAGATTCCTGAATGGATGGAGCCCGGGCCCGGAGACCTTGACTTGAATACCCTTTATGCCTTTCCTTTTAACTCCCCGAACTTCAACTGCTGTATCCTCAAGGCCCAGCTTCTCCGGAAGGGACGTTAATTCTTCCTCAGGCCACCCGGCATCAATCAGGGCACCTAAAAACATATCTCCACTGATACCGGAGAAACAATCAAGGAAAGCTTGCCGCATACGTTACTCCTTAAGACTATGTATTTCCACCCACTGATAGATTCGTTCCCGGTAGTACAAGCTAGGTATCAATACCAGGAGGATCAAAAACAAAATACTTATAAAGCCCTCTATATTTTTATCATATATATTGGCCCCTTGTAGTGTCAGAACCAATGTTCCAGGCATACGGCCCAGTATGACTATAACCAGAAAGGCCAACCACGGCATACGGCTCAGTCCCAGAAGATAACAAAGAAAGTCCTTTGGAAATCCGGGAAACAAGAACAATATGTAGAAGATGAAAAGCCCCTGGTGCTCGACAAGATGCTCAAACCTGCCGTATAAATGGGAACGGAGAAACCACAATCTTACCAGGCGCCTAAACTGACGGGATATAAAAAAAGCAATTGCAGAGCCCAGGGTAAGACCGACAGTGGAATAAAAAAAACCTGCCCACTTCCCAAACAGAAAACCACCTATAAAACCTGTTGCCTCACCGGGGATAGGAGATATCACGATTTGAATGGCCTGCAGTGAGATAAAGGCAAAAGGCGCCAAATGACCCAGAGAGAGAGCATGTGCTCGTAGAGACTCTCTATGTTCAAATGCCTGCAACAGACCACACCAGAGAGACCATAGCTCATGCCTCCAGGTCCAGCAAAGCCCGAAGGTAAGAATCGAAATAAGGACAGCAAACCCCCAGACTCTATGATCTGAAAGCCTTGGTTTGCCTATATTCACGTTTTTTTCCGAAACCGTTGAATAATTGTATCTCTGCGCCAGTTCCAGTCGTCTTTGCAGGGATAGTCAATGGTGAAGTGCCCGCCCCTGCTCTCCTTTCGCTGACTGGCTGCAATAATGATGAGTTCCGCAACCTGCGCGAGGTTCCTCAGTTCTATAAAATCCCTGGTGAGGATATATTCCCAGTAGTGCTGCCGGATTTCTTCAAGAATCGGTGCAAGGCGCTGTCCGGCCAGTTTAAGTCTTTTTGTGCTGCGGACAATGCCGACGTAGTTCCACATCAGACGCCGGATTACATCCCAATTGTGAGAGATAAGGACCGCCTCTTTTAAATCTACAGCTCCCCTGGTTTCCCAGGGAGACACTTGGGGAAATGTTTTTTCCTTTAAACCTGGGAATATATCACTGATCTTCAGAAAAGCCTGGTGAGCCATGGCAAGGGCTTCAAGAAGGGAGTTTGACGCAAGCCGATTGGCACCATGCAGACCGGTACATGCAGTTTCCCCCAAAGCAAAAAGACCTTCAAGGTTTGTCTCTCCGTGGCTGTCAGTAACCACCCCTCCACACATATAGTGAGCCGCCGGCACAACCGGTATCGGCTCCTTTGTAATATCGATCCCAAAGCCCATACAGGTCTCATAGATATTTGGGAAACGCTCCCGGATACAATCAGCAGAACGGTGACTAATGTCCAGATATGCACAGTCCTTTCCACTATTCTTTAATTCAGTATCTATAGCCCTGGCGACTATATCTCTTCCGGCAAGCTCCTTCCGCTTGGGATCATATTTTTCCATGAATGGCCTGTATTCAGGGTCCAGCAGCCTGGCGCCTTCTCCCCTGAGCGCTTCTGATATAAGAAAATTTTTGGCCTTTGGATGATAAAGACACGTGGGATGGAACTGCACGAATTCCAGATTGGCAATCCTGGCGCCGGCACGGTACGCCACAGCCACACCATCACCTGTTGCCACATCAGGATTGCTGGTATACAGGTAAACTTTGCCGCACCCGCCAGTGGCGAGCACTGTTACAGGGGCCAGGGAAGTATGTATCCTCCCTGTAGCTACTTCCAGCAGATAAGCCCCCAGACAACGTTCCTTCTCCATGCTGCAGGGCGAATATGCCTTGATCATACTTTCTGTAATGAGGTCAACTACAACATAGTCTTCAAAGACCTTAACAGAAGGCAATTTATCGACACTATCCATTAAGACACTCTGCACGGATCGTCCGGTAAAATCCCCAACGTGCACTATGCGGCGGCGAGAGTGTTCACCTTCTCTTCCCAGATCCAGCATATCCGGATTGTGCGATTCCTTGTTGAATTCCAATCCAAGGTCTTCCAGTTCCTTTATACGGTCCGGGCCCTGGCTGATTATCATTTTGACAATATTTTCGTGACACAGACCGTCTCCTGCGCGTTGCGTATCCTGTTGTTGCAGGTCAAAGCTGTCATCAGCGCCAAAGACACAGGCTATGCCGCCCTGAGCCAAATTTGTAGCCGTATCGGATTCGGCTTTTTTCGTGACCACGGTTACCTGTCCAAGCGGGGCGAGTTTTATTGCAAGACTCAGCCCGGCTATCCCGCTCCCTATGATAAGAAAATCGGTTTTGAACTGCATATAGATGGCTCCCGCACCCAATCACCCAATCACTAAATCACTAAATCACCAAATTATTCACCTGCCTTATAAAAAGCATCAAACGCCCTATAGGTCATAAACAGGTCAGTCTTATGTGCAACCTCAAATGGCGAGTGCATATTGAGCAAAGGAGGCCCTGCGTCGACAATATCCAGACCGCGCTGAGCAAGATACTTGGCCACAGTACCCCCTCCGCCTTCGTCCACCCTTCCCAACTCTCCGGCCTGCCAGATTACTTTGGCATCGTTCCAGACGCGCCTAAACCAGTTAACATATTCAGCATGGGCATCATTTGCTGAGTACTTTCCTCCTGAACCGGTATATTTCGTCAGGCAAACCCCGTGTCCGATCAGTGCATCATTACGTTCTTCATGGACTTCTTTATAATCAGGGTCTATTCCTGCTGTAACATCCGCTGAAATGGCCTTGGACGCAATAAGCATTCGTACGAGGCTATCCGCCTCGATTTGAAGCCCTCCATGTCGCATAAGATCATATAACACTACCTCAAAAAAACTGGATTTGGCCCCTGTATTTCCGTCACTACCTATCTCTTCCTTATCAAGAAACAGAGCAACCGAAGTAACTTGGGGTTCCTCAAGCTCAAGGATGGAGTGTAGAGAGGCATATGCACAGGACCTGTCATCCTGCCCATAGCCACCTACAAAGGCCCGGTCCAGGCCCACATCCCTTGAACCACCTGCAGGGACAATTTCCAGCTCCGCACTTATTAGATCCTCTTCCACCAGGCCGTATCTTTCGTTCAGTATCCTTAAAATGCGTAATTTTACGCCATCCTTCAGGTCTTCAGGGCCTAAAAGAGGAAAACCCCCTATCAACACATTAAGCTTTTCCGCCGGTATGGCCTCTGAAATCTTTTTCTCACCCTGCACCTTACGGGCAAGATGTGGCAAAAGATCATTTATTGTCAGTACAGGATCATGAGGATCCTCACCAAACTCAATAGGAATTGCACTCCCGTCTCCTTTCAGTGCCAGGCCATGGATGGCGAGAGGACGGGCTACCCAGTGAAACTTCTTGATCCCTCCGTAATAATGTGTCTTTAAAAAGGCCATCTCCAGATCTTCATAGATGGGATTCTGTTTCAGATCCAAACGGGGTGCGTCTATGTGTGAAGCAATGATCCTGACCCCGTTACTGACAGGTGCCTTACCTGTTACGGCCAGGGCAGCCGCCTTCCCCCTAAAGGTCCACAAGACCCGATTGGAACCGGGCCCGGCCTGTTCAGACGGCACAAAACCCCTCTCCTGCGCCTTGCTTGCAATAACGTTAACAGACTCCCGTTCGGTCTTTGCCTTACTTATAAAGTCCTTATACTTGTCTGAATACAAAAGGGCTTTTTTTCGCTCTTTGGCTGTAATCTGAGACCAAACAGGTCTTCGGCTACGGCATAGATCCTTTTCAAGGCGTTTCCACTCGGTTTTAGAAAGACGCTTTTCGTTCATTTTCTTTTCCTCATTCTGGGCCTGAAGGGTATAACTTTATCTTTTTTTGAACAGGCCGGTTCTTTTTCTCCTGGTTTCACTATTGGTAAAAGCGATCGTACTCTATCACACTTCACACCATTATTTTTACAGATATCAAAAATTCCTTGAACCTGGCCGTCTGTTGCGGACATGATAGACACAAAGGATCTCTTAACTCCATGTCTTTTAACAATGTCATGTATGTCTTCCCTGTTTCCCAAGACCTTAATGCCATGAATTATCTGACCCTTTTTCGCAGGATCGTCATCAATAAAACCTACCGGCAGATAATCATGATTTGAATTATGCCTAAGTTCCCTCAGAAACAGATCTCCGCCATCCCCTGCTCCCACTATTAGAATAGGTATTGAATTACTGCGCTCGGCCTGCAGGCTGAAATATTCCTTAAAGAGGCGCATAAGTAAACGGACGCCGCCTATCATTATCAAAGTCAATATGGCATCGTTCAGGAAAAGAATTCTGGAATAACCTTCGAAGCGGTAAATATATAAAAGCAATCCGACAATAATTAGGGAGCTGACCACAACTGCCTTAAAGATTTGCCACATATCTCCGATACTCACATACCGCCATTGACCTCTATACAGCCCAAAGATCCAAAAGCAGCACAGCTTGACAGGGATAATCAAAGTAAGAGATTTTTCTATAAGCTGTTGATTCCACAAACTAATAACACCGTCGTATCGAAAAAGATAAGAAGTCAGATAGGCGATGCTTATAAGCACAGTATCCACCACTGCCTGGAGAATTTGCTTTTTGTTAAGTATTCGGGATAAAAGCGAGGAACGTCGCAACACAGTATCGGAATTCCCTGCCTTGCTATCATAAACAGTGCCATTCAAGTGTGTAAGAAATGTTCCGAAAAACAAGGAAAGCACCGCTACCACACTCAGCATAACCAGGAGTCCCTGGGCACTCCGGTATGACAAATATAATGCCAAGGCTGATATGCTTCCCGCCCATGCCATGAGTGTCAGCACAGTCCTTTTTTCTGAATATCCCAGCAAAACCATGCGATGAGAGGTATGATCACGCCCCCCTTTAGAAATAGGTCGTCCGGTCTGGACCCTGGTAAAGGATACAAGGGCGGTGTCAAAGAGTGGTATAATCAGGACAGCCACAGGGACCACCAGCACCAACACCAGG
Source organism: Thermodesulfobacteriota bacterium (assembly GCA_034718455.1). Lineage (GTDB taxonomy): Bacteria > Desulfobacterota > Dissulfuribacteria > Dissulfuribacterales > UBA3076 > UBA3076. The sequence goes on along the minus strand of JAYEMY010000381.1, from coordinate 14,179 downwards.
CTGGTAACTCCGGTGTAACCTCCGGCTGCCGGATCAGGTAGCCCTGACGTCCAAGTACCTGTTACGGTCAGACCTGCCAGGAGAAAGCCCAGGAAGAGACTTCCACAATCTCCCATAAATATTTTGGCGGGGTTAAAATTATATATCCAGAATCCGGCAGTAGCCCCCGCAAGGAGTATAGCCGGCAGACCTAATAGAATTTGACCTCCAAGTTGGCTATAGACCCAAAGTGAACAGGCAGCTATAAACGAAATTCCGGCCGCCAGGCCATCCATGTTGTCTAAAATATTGACCGCATTAGTGATACCTACCAACCAAAAAAGCGTTAAAATTATGGATACGGCGGGATGCCCCAGTCCTTGTATCCTCACCCCCCCGGCCACAATCAGAGCAGAGATGACTAATTGTCCTATAAATTTGCTTTGAGGCGACAAATCATTAACATCATCTATTATCCCCAACAAGAACATGGCACTTGCTCCCAGTGTCAGGACAAGCATGGGAGATGAGATTTCCCTGAGAAACAAATTGGGAAGCATAAATGACAGGAATAATGCAATGCCTCCCAAAAGGGCAGTTGGATGCCTATGCCAGCGATCCTCCCTGGGTTGAGCCATAAAGCCAATGCGTCTCGAGAGCCAGATCACGCATGGAGTCAGGAAAGCACTTAGTCCAAAGGCGTAGAGAAAAAAAAGACCCGCGTTGAGGAGAGTAACTGACATATAATATAATTAAAAATATTGGGCATCCCTCATTCACCAGTTTACACTTTTTCGAAAAAGCGTGTATTACCGAATTGAATGCTGATGTCGAAACTGGAAATTAGAAATTAGGTAACGCATCTACATCCTTGTATTTTTCCCAATTTCAAATTTCAAATTTTACTGCTAAAATATTTTACAGTCTTTTCAAGAATTGTATCAAGAGGCGTTTGTGGAACAAAACCTATTAGGCTACTGAGTTTTTCAGATGAAGGGACCCTGCGCATCATGTCTTCAAAGTCTTTGCCGTAGACCTGTTCATAAGATACATAAATTATTTCAGACTTGCTCCCGGCAATAGACTTAATACGCTCGGCAAGCTCTGATATAGAGATCTCTTCTGTGCCCCCAATATTTACTACTTCACCGATCGCCTCTGCGCACTCCATAAGTCGGCATATGGACTCAACTACATCCCCGACATAAGTGAACGTGCGGGTCTGCAGGCCGTCACCAAAAACTGTTATAGGCTCATCCCTCAACGCCTGCTGAATAAATTTGGGTACTACCATTCCATAGAGACCTGTCTGCCTGGGACCTATGGTATTGAAACAACGGAATATGGCCACTTTAAGCTTTTTGGTACGATGATATGCAAGTGCGGTAAACTCATCTACAAGCTTTGAAGCTGCATAGCTCCAACGCATGGTAGTAGGAGGACCATAAATTAAATTATCATCCTCTTTAAGAGGGGCGTGCATATGTTTCCCATAGACTTCCGACGTTGATGCTATGAGTATTTTTTTCTTGTACCTGTTGGCCAGCTTAAGCGCAATTTCCGTCCCGCAGATATTGGTTTCGATAGAGGAAAGCGGATTTTCTATAACATATTTGACACCTACAGCAGCAGCAAGATGAATTATTACATCACACTGCTGAACAAGGCTATCCATCCTATCTTTATTCAGGATAGTGTCGTTGATATATTGAAACCTCGGATTACCCTGCAGGTTAACTATATTTTCAAAGAAGCCGGTGGAAAGATCATCTATGACTGAGACATACTCTCCTTTGGAGATAAGGTAATCACATAGATGAGACCCGATAAAACCGGCTCCGCCCGTCACTAAAATATTCATATGCACATCTCTCCAGATATTAGCTTTACCTTTTTATCTATAACATTTGAAAAAATCAAGGAATAATGGGAAAATATCTAATCGGAACAGAACACTCCTTCCCAGGATTCAAGAGCCATATCATCAAGCTTGCGCCACATACGCAAGCCCGAAGGCCCAACCTTTTCCAAGGCGGTTTTTGACTCATCATCATTTTGACCATCAAAAAGAAACAACTGCAGTTTTTTTATTTTACCACAAGTCCTGTACCGTATTTTTTTTGCATTCTCTGCTTTACCTCTCTCCTCGTATATCCGAGCAAGACGTTCATAGCCAGGCCAATACGTCTCGTGTCTTTTTAAAAAAGAGTGCCACATTACAACCGTTTCTGAAAAATTTTCAAAATATTCGTAGGATAAAGCAAGCAGTAAAGGGCATGCCTCTCCTTCCGTCTCACAAAATGGTGAAACAAGGATCTTTTTAGGTGATAACAATTTTTCACTTTGCACCAATCCACTTAAGTAGGCCCCTGGAGCCGGCATCAGCCCCCCATTTTTTGCGAGTATTGGAACCGGTCTTTCTTTATTTTCATTTTCCTCTTCGCTACTATATAAAAATGGGGATTTTCCTGTAATTATTTTTAAACCCAACGCCTCCGCACCGGCCTCCTGTTCCAATCCATAGGCTGAAAAATTGATCCATCTGCCTCTATGTGCTTCCAGATGATTTGGTGCCTGTTGAATTATTTTCCCATAAAGGTCAAGTGCCTCTTCGTATCTTCCTGCCAAGCCAAGGGCATAGCCCTCACACAACAGTTTTTTTTCTTTCCCCCACTTCCAATTATCGCCTGCACAAATTGAAGAAAGCATTTCCCCGGCTACTTCGGTTTCTCCCATGTCAAAAAGCAGATATGCCTGCTTCAGCTTAAGCCTTGCCGAAGAAGGATAAATAGATAGTGCCTCTTCAAGCAAAACAACAGCCTCCTCCCACATATTCATATCAAGGTAACTATCGATCAGCATATCAATAGACCACAGGGATCGGCCCTCAGACCAACAGTGTCTTAACACCCTGTCAGCCACATCATGTTGACCAAGATCCAAAAGCAGCTTCACACCGGCCTGTAGGAGATTTCTCCTTTTTTCAACCTGGCCGGCCAAAGCAAACAAAGCGTCGCCATATAAACGAAATTTCATCCTGGTATTCATATAACCAGTCAATGTGGCAAGAGAAACATACGATATCAATATGTCATTATCCTTAAAAAAATCACTTTCCCTGTCTAAAAGCCTTTCAACACCTTCTCCGTCCTCATTCCCCAGATAGATCTTTAACAGAAGCTCTCTTCCCTTGATGTCATTTTTTAGCGCACTATGCATATCCTCAGTAACTAAAAGGCCTGCCCAATCAAAATTTTCAGTCTCTAAAAGCAATTCGACCAAATGCATCATAATAGCTGGATTGGGCTCAACACATAAGAGTTCCTCATGAATAGCAATGGCTGGTGCAAAAAGCTGAAGACGCTCATACGCACGGGCCATAAAAAGCAGACCCATTTTATTGTTAGGTTCTTCTCTCAAAAAAATTCTGAATGTCTCAAGGGCCTTGAGATAATTACGTGAAGCAAAATACAGACGCCCCGAAGTCGCCAAAAGCTGCTTATCAAGCACTTCCGGATGATCATGCTTCAAATCCTCAAGCACTTTGATTGCTGACTGGACATCTCCGTCCATCAAATATAAGGAGACAAGCTCATTAATACCCCATGTAAGATTATCTGTGTGGTCTTCCCCAGTATTATCGCTGGAAAGTGCCACAAACCTGTCGAATATCTTAATGGCCTTATCTCTATCTCCCACAGCTAAAAGGGCCTTTGCATAGTTACCTAAAAAATCCGGATCATCTTCATATTGAGACAGCAATTTCTGGAAATGAGATAAGGAACTCTTTGTTTTTTTCAGACGCAGAAGCCCACAGGCCAGATTAAACTCAAGATCTTTTCGGCCAGGTTTAATGGCTAAAGCCTTTTGGAGATAAGTTATAGACTCATTAAACCTTTTTTGGGATTCCATGCAACGGGCAAGACTCTCTAAGACCTTTACCAAGGTCATCTCTTCAGGGATATTCAGCAATTCATTCCCGGCAACTTGAAAATTTTCCCCCTGGAGACCAAATTTTGTCACCAACTTATCATAGATGACCGCAGCTTTATCACACCGACCTGAACAGCTCAGAAGTTCTGCAAGAATGAATAAAGCTTGAATATCATGGGGTCTGGCCTCTACAACATGCTCAAGTTCAGGTATAGCTTGACTTTCTTTATTTAACCGCATTAAAACTAAAGCCAGTTCCCATCTGGCTTCTATGAGACCTTGGCGATCTCTTAACAATTCTCTGTAAAGGGCTACAGCACCATCCAGTTCATTTTTTTTCACCATTTCCCTGGCTTCATCCCAGACCAGTTGCCATGAAGGAGAAATCGCCTCGTGAGTTACCTGAATCCTTGCCTGCGGCATGTTACTGTGAGAAATTTTCACCAAATCCTGCCCATTAGCAGTCGGTGCTAAAATGATAAAACATGAAAAAATGCCTACAAGAAGGTCCCTCATATTGGTCCCGTTACGATAGCCATGTTGAATAAAGATTGCGACAACTAAAACTGTTATTATAATAGACGTCCTTCACGACAAGTCAAAAGTAGTTTACACTTTGTTGATCTTGTATTTTGGCAGTGAAACTGGAAATTTGAAATTGGGAAAAACTAAAGATGTAGAGGTGCATTACCTAATTTCTAATTTCCAGTTTCGACATCGACATTTAATTCGATAATATACGTTTTTTCGAAAAAAGTGTAAACTGGTGAATGAAAGGATACCCTATTTTTTAACTGGAGAATATACAATGGCGAGAATAACAATAGAAGACTGCCTGAAAAATTTGCCTAACCGTTTTGCATTAGTACACCTTGCGATCGAGAGGGTAAAGCAATTGCGCAAAGGCGCCCAGCCCTTAGTTAGATGCAAAAACAAGGAAATAGTCCGGGCATTGAGAGAAATTGCCCAAGACAAAGTAAAATTTGAAAATCTGGAAAAATTGGCCCGAGATGCAGAAGAGCAACGAATTTTTCAAGCATTACAGACAGATACCAAACAGACAGAAGGTTGAAAAAATCATTTTTAGGCATTATCAATGAAAAAAGACTACTACGAAATTTTGGGAGTCTCCCGAGACTGCTCATCTGAAGAACTAAAAAAAGCCTATCGGAAGCTGGCCTTAAGATATCATCCTGATAAAAATCAGGGTGACAAAAACGCAGAAGAACACTTCAAAGAGGCGGCAGAGGCATATGAAGTGCTCAGAGATTCTCAGAAAAGGCAGACCTATGACCTTTACGGTCACGAAGGAATAGCCGGGACAGGCTTCAGAGGTTTTTCCGGACCACAAGACATATTTAGTAACTTTGGCGACCTGTTTGAAGACCTGTTTGGTTTTTCTGCTACTCACCGAAGACATGGCGCATCCATGGGGCCGGAGGCAGGTGCGGATCTGAGATACAACCTTGAGGTTGCCTTTGAAGATGCTGCCAGAGGCACGGAGACTGAAATCGAGATAGTTCGTCTTGAATCCTGTTCCATCTGCAAGGGAACAGGTATGGCTTCCGGGAGCCATCCTGTTACCTGTCCTACTTGCCAGGGACAAGGCCAAATAATAAGATCGGAAGGCTTCTTCAGGATCTCCTCTACTTGTCCACGTTGTTCCGGAACCGGAACGATTATCACAAACCCATGCAAAACCTGCCAAGGCAAGGGCAGACTTCGGGAACGGCATAAGGTAAGGGTTCGCATTCCTGCAGGTGTAGACACAGGCTCAAGATTGCGCCTCAGGAGAGAGGGTGAAGCCGGTCTCAGGGATGGCCCCAGGGGGGATCTCTATATAGTAATCAACGTAAAACCCCACCGCCTTTTCGAACGTCATGGCAATGACATATATTTTCGCCTTCCTATTTCTATTGTCCAGGCGGCTATGGGAGACGAAATTGAAGTATCCACACTGGATGGACCCCACAATTTAAAAATTTCGGCAGGGACCCAGACAGGAGAGCACTTCAGGCTGAAAGGACTTGGCATTCCTGATATTAGAGGATTCGGAGCCGGGGATCAGATAGTTGAAGTTGCTCTTGTAACACCTACTAAGTTGACAGAGCGCCAATGTGCCCTGCTTCAAGAATTCGCTGATATTGAAAAAGAAAAAAAAGAAGGTGGTTTCTTTCGTAAACTGTTTAAACGATCCGAAGCACATGGGCACTCCAGTCAGGAGAGGATGTCTTGAGCAAAGATTCCTTTTCTCATCTCAACACAAATGGCCGTGCCCACATGGTGGACGTAAGCCCAAAACCTATAACCCAAAGAGAAGCGGTTGCTTCGGGACGGGTAATAATAGGACCTGATGCCTTTAATCTTCTTGTTGACAGTAAAACCTCAAAAGGTGATGTTCTGGGTGTAGCCAGAATAGCCGGGATTATGGCTGCCAAAAAAGTGGAAACCCTGATTCCACTTTGTCATCCTTTAACTTTGCAACAAGTAGAGATTGACTTCATTCCAAACCCTGGAAAAAATGCCATAGAAATTTTGGCACGAGCAAAGGCAAAAGGAGCAACCGGCGTAGAAATGGAGGCACTAACCGCAGTTTCGGTTGCGGCTCTGACCATTTACGATATGTGCAAGTCAGCAGAGAAAAATATAACTATTGAAAAAGTGCAATTGGATTATAAAACCGGTGGGAAAAGCGGAACCTGGAAAAGAAAGTTCTTAGGAGAATAGTAGCATGGAACAGGCCCAACTGGAATATTTTCGCAAACTACTCCAGAAAAAACTCGATGATCTTTTAGGGGAAGCGGACAAGACCCTGGAAGGGATGACTGACATGAACGACCACTTTCCTGACCCAACAGATCGGGCGTCCGTAGAGTCTGATCGTAGTTTTGAGCTACGCATCAGAGATAGAGAGAGAAGGCTCATAAAAAAAATCAATAAGGCCCTGGAAAGGATCAAAGAAGGGACTTACGGCATATGTGAGGAGTGTGGTGAAGAAATAGGGGCTAAACGCCTTACGGCCAGACCTGTCACAACCCGTTGCATTGAGTGCAAGTCCAAACAGGAGAGAGAGGAAAAGGCCAAAGGCTTATAAATGCTGCAGTTAAATATTGCCTTCCTTTGGCATATGCATCAACCTCTGTACCTTGACCCGACAAGGAATTGCTTTGCGATGCCATGGGTCAGGCTCCATGCCGTCAAGGCTTACTCTGACATGATAGCGTGTCTGGACTCCCGACCTGAGGCAAAGGTAACTTTTAACCTTGTTCCATCCCTTCTTTTCCAAATTCAGTCTTATATACAGGGCAAAACCGACGATTTCCTGGAATTGAGCCATCGTCCTGCCAACGAGCTCTCCCCTTCAGACCAGGAATTCATCCTGACACATTTTTTTAGCTGCCAATGGCCCACTATGGTAGAACCCCACAAGAGGTACCTGCAACTGCTGGAGTTGCGAGGAAGGGACTTTGGTCCATCCTATACCTCCCAAGTGAGAAAAAAATTCTCAACCCAGGATTATTTAGACCTTCAGGTCTGGTTTAATCTCGCATGGATCGGTTTTTCCTCAAGAAATCATCCTTTGATAAGTTCTCTTTTTCGAAAAGGACAGTTGTTCAGCGAAGAAGAAAAGATGGATCTCCTGGATTTCTATCTTGAACTCATGAAAGGACTCATTTCCAGTTATAGTTCAAAATGGATCGAAGGACAGATAGAGATCAGTACCAGCCCATTCTATCATCCTATTCTCCCACTGCTAATAGATACGGATTTTGGGAGAAGGCCCAGGCCGGAGGCCAGACTTCCTTTGCGATTTACTTACCCGGAAGACGCCAAAATACAACTGGAAAGAGGGAGGCGCTATTGTAAGGAAGTTTTAGGGAAAACCCCTGTAGGACTTTGGCCATCAGAGGGCTCAGTTGCCCCTGAGCTTATCCCCCTTATTGAAGAAGCCGGATTTTCCTGGACGGCAACAGACGAGGCCATCCTATTTAACTCACTTGAGAAAATCAAACATCAGAGTCTATTTCAGCCTTATAGAGTAGAAATAAACGGTTGCAGCACAGACATGGTCTTTCGGCACCATAAGCTTTCAGATCTGATAGGTTTTGTTTATCAGAAAAATCATCCTCAGACCGCAATCACTGACTTTGTCTCCAGGCTAAAAAAGATTTGTAACGGCCTTCAGGGAATGGACCGTTCCCCTTTTGTTGCTATAATTCTGGATGGAGAAAATCCATGGGAGTATTACCAGGACGGCGGTGAATCCTTCTTGACAGGCCTATATGATGCAATTATCAAAGAACCAATGCTTAAACTTGTGACGATTGGTCAGTATCTAAAAGACCATCCGCCGACATGCACTTTGCCGGGGCTATATACAGGCTCTTGGATAAACCATGATTTCGGCATCTGGATCGGTGGGCAGGACGAAAATAGGGCATGGGAAATCCTTGGTCGAGCAAGAAAAGCCATCGATAATGCAAGAAAACAGGAAGACATAACAGAAGAGGCAGTGAATGTAGCCATGGAATCTATTTATGCTGCTGAAGGCAGTGACTGGTTCTGGTGGTATGGAGACCAATTTGAGACTGATTATGCCTATGGGTTTGACCACCTCTTCCGGACTCATCTCAAAAAGGTCTACAATAGCCTTAATATGACAGTTCCTGATGAACTGCTAAGTCCGATCAGAGCTCCAAAACCAGCAACACCTACTACGGAACCAACGTGTTTTATACACCCACAAATTGATGGCCGTTTGAGTTGTTATTGGGAGTGGAGAGGTGCAGGATCACTGACCCTGGGAAGCCAGGGGGGAGCCATGCATTCCGGGCCGGGTTCGCTGGCTAAAATTGCCTATGGCTTTGATCTTGAGTCGCTCTATCTGAGGATAGATCCCAAAGAGGGGAGCTTTGATGCCTGGGAGCCGGATCTCGACCTCAGGATAACCATCTCATCTAATGCTATAATAACTATCGAACTGGTCCCCATCCGGTCTGTAGACCCTCTTAATGAAAAAATCAGGGTTTTAAAAAATGGAGAGCCCCTTGTTTCCAGTGAAACAGGTGTAAAGTGCGCTGTGAATGAGTTGGCAGAGGTGGCAATACCTTTTGTACTTCTGAATTCCAACCCCAGAGACGAATTAACCTTTTATATTGAAACAATAAAAAATAAATTAGTGAGAAATAGATGGCCTCGGGAGGGCTACATAGCGCTCCATGCACCAGATGAAGACTTTGAACGCAGGCTCTGGCTGGTTTAAGGGAAGTACATAATTACGCTTAAGGGATTACCAAATGCCCGAACTACGCAGGGATACAATCATAGGCCGATGGGTTATTATTGCTAAGGAAAGAGGGAAGCGCCCCTACGACTTTGTCATTGAAAAAGACAAGACCAAGGGCGGATTTTGTCCTTTATGCCCTGGAAATGAACATACCACTCCGCCGGAAATTTTGGCCTATGGACGGCCGGACTATTCACCCAATGGACCCGGCTGGACTCTCAGGGTAGTTCCGAACAAATTTCCCGCACTGGTTATAGAAGGAAATTTGGACAAACGGGGCGAAGGTATTTACGATAAAATGAATGGCATCGGTGCCCATGAGGTTATAATAGATACCCCCAGGCACGATGAAACCATTCCTACGATGTCTCATGGACAACTCATCCAGACTTTTTGGGCCTACAGGGACCGTATGGTAGATTTGGCACAAGATTCCCGCTTTCGCTACATAATAATTTTTAAGAATTTCGGCCGGGCTGCGGGCGCCTCTCTAGAACATTCACATTCACAGCTTATTGCTCTCCCTATCGTACCTCATCGGATACAGGAAGAGATCCAAAGCTCTTTGCACTATTATGAATTTAAAGAGCGCTGCATCTTTTGTGACATCATTCGTCAGGAAAAATCCCAAGACATAAGAATAGTATGTGAAAATAATGATTTTATCACGATCTGTCCCTTTGCGCCCCGTTCGCCTTTTGAGATGTGGCTGATGCCTAAAAGACACCAGTCTTCTTATATTACCATTGACGACAATCAATTCCACTCATTGACAGACCTTTTTCTGGAGACAATGCGGCGCCTCGATAAAGCCCTTCCTGAAGTCCCTTACAATTATATGTTACACACGGCTCCGGTACGTAGTCCTTTTCTGGAACATTATCACTGGCATATAGAGATAATGCCTAAACTGACCATGGTAGCAGGATTTGAATGGGGTACCGGATTTTATATCAACCCTACCCCGCCTGAAGAATCTGCACAGTTTCTCAGAGAAATTAATTTGGATTAATGCAATTTCACTGTATAGATCAAAACATTTGCTGTATATAAATATTAACAGTAAACAGCCAGGAAGGTGATCTATGAATAAATATAAAATACTCGTAGTTGACGACGAAGAAAGTATTCATCTTCTTTACAAGGAAGAATTGGAAGAAGAAGGCTATGAAGTTCACTCAGCGATAAACGGAGAAGAGGCCCTTAAGGCCTTTGACGCTCAGGAACCGGACCTTGTCATCCTGGACATCAATATGCCTGGTATGGACGGCATAGAAGTGCTGCGTCAAATGAAACAGAAAAAGCCCAGAGTGCCTGTTATTTTGAGTTCTGCATATCCTGAGTATAAACAGGATTTGGCATCGTGGGCCTCGGATGACTATATAGTCAAGTCCTTTAACCTAGATGATCTCAAGTCCTCTGTTCGCAGGAATTTAACAAAATGAGGTAACAAAAGAGGGATTGTATGGATGACTTCAGGAAATGAAGTCTCCTGGTGGTTCTTGCATTTTTGATGTTGCCATCTTAAGGGTTACTGTCTGAAAACCCGAATCACCTGAAACATATACATTAACTCCATATTTCTTTTTCAAAAGCCGCAAGATATTAAAGGCAGGCTCTCTATCTAAAGACAAATTTATGGCCTTACCGTTGTGGCTGATGTTGAGGACCAAGTCTTCATCCTCCAGGAAAGTCTGAATCGACATTTCCATATTATCAAGGGTTGACATCTGCCTCATTAATACTTGACATAGAGCTAAAAAAGCATTGGCCCAATCTGAATAATATCCCTGAAGTGGCGGAAGATCGGGAGATAATGATAAGTGCTTTTTTATTTTTTTGAAAAAGGAATGGATATCCAGAGTTTTTAGCTCATCTTCTATTAGACTATTTAAAGAAAACGGCGCTGTAACTCCTATTGTATCCCTTTTCCTTCTACGAGCAATAGCCCGCACAAATCCCCCCATTTGACCTGTTATGGTCTGAATTAATTCGATATCAGAGGTCCAAACCTTGAGCTGTGCTTTATCTGGGGGAGTTTCAATATCGGACATTTTTTGAGCCATAAGGTCGAGACGCCCAGTTATCGCAGATAAAGGATTCGCAATATCCTCAAGGAGACCATCGAACAATTGACCAAGATTAAAATACCTGTATTGTTGCCACAAGGTCTCTTCCCTGGTTTTTTCCCTATCCTTGAGCCGGCGCAGTGCAGTAACATCGCGAGTGCGCAAAACCAGACCTTTTGTACCATCAGGGGTGATTAAAGGCAAAAGCCAAATGTTATAATATCTATGACAATCCGGATTATTTAGCCATGGCAAGTCACACGGGAAAGCGCTTACTCTGACCTCTTTTCTATCAGCCAGCGCTTTTTCTATCAGTTCTTTAAAAGAACCTTCTCTTTCAGAACTTTTAAATAGTGAGCAGACCTCTGACAAATGTTTCCCTTTGAGTTTTTCAGGATCTCTTGGCAGGCAAAATGGCTGATTAATATTGGAGTCAACAATACTGAGTCTGGAATCAAAGATAAGAACCCCATCATCCAGGCTGTCTAAAAGGTATTGAAAATAAAATGAATGTCTGAGTTCAGTCTCAAGGCCTTTAACCAGGTCAGAAATAGAAAAAGGCCAATCAACTATGTTTTTAAAGGCTATTCCACTCCTGAACTTGCCTTTTTCTTTTTTAACCCACCTAATTTGCCCTTTTGCAACATAATCGGTCTTGAGACCTTCTGCACCGGGCCGGAGAATTACAGTCTCATTAGGACTGACAGGGCTATCAGACTCAATCTGTATGCCATACAGACTCAGATCAGTTGCAATTATATCCATTACAGACCCAAAAGCTTCTGTTTCTAGGCATAAGGGCACCTTTAACGGTATTCGAAAAAATCGCCGCCGCTCTCTCTGAACTCTTTGCTGCACAGAGTCTCCTTGTGGAAAAACTATCTTCACTGCCAAAACACAAAATCAATAAAGTGTGAACTACTTTTGACTTGTCATGAAGGATGCTAAATAATTTATTAAATTATTATATGTTAGCAAATAGGATACCAAAACAAAATCTTTTTTACTAGCTTAATACTGAGAATGCAGCTCAATATCTGGGTCTCTTTAACAAAATAAGAAAAATTTTTCCATAAATGGAAAAATTTTTCTCTCGTAACACAATTACAAAAAAATCACACGAAAGATTTCAATACTTTAGGCAATTTTAGCTCCAGGCTATTATTAACTAAACCTCCAGATGGCATTTCTACCCCAAAATCCTTTATTTTATAAAGAATCGCCTTGTAACTTATCTGGAGCAGTTGGGCAGCCTGTTTACGATTACCATTAGTCCGCCTGAGGGCCTCTTCTATTACTATTTTTTCAATGCGGGCCAGACTCTTCTTTCGGATTTCCTTTAAGGGTGGAAACTGTATTTGCATTTCTTGTCTGCAGTTATCGAGTACGGAATCTATCAAGGATTCATCCGGAGTCCATACTTCAGCAATAGGTCGATCTCCCGACGTCTGTCGACCCATAGACTCAAGCATTTCTTCTTCAAGCAAATCAGCATCCTTAAGGACTATCAACCTCCTCACATAGTTCTCAAGCTCCCTTACATTTCCCGGCCAATGATATTCAGCAAATACCTTTTCAAGTTTACCTGAGATATCAACTATTCCACCCTTCGACATGCCTTTGTACTTTCGGATAAAGTGTTCAATGAGTAGCGGAATATCTTCTTTTCTGTCCTTAAGGGGTGGCACCACTATCTTTATGATATTAATCCGGTAATAGAAATCTTCTCTAAACCCCCCTTTTCTTACCTCCTCCTCAAGATTGTGATTAGTAGCCGATACCACCCAGGTATTGACACGGATATTCCTCACTCCCCCTACACGAGCGAATTCGGAATCCTGTAATACCTGTAGAAGTTTGGCCTGCAGGGCAACAGGCATATCACCGATTTCGTCCAGCAGTATGGTTCCTTTGTCGGCTAACTCGAATTTTCCAGGCTTTGGCTGTACTGCCCCGGTAAATGCACCACGCTCATAACCAAATAGTTCGCTCTCCAGAAGCTCGCTTGGTAGTGCAGCACAGTTAACCTTGATCAGAGGACCATCCCGACGGTAAGAACGCTCATGCAGAGTGCGGGCAACCAGTTCTTTACCTACGCCGCTCTCCCCGCAGATAAGTACGTTTAAGTCGGTGTCCACCACTTGATTGATCAGATCCTTAATGCGCCTGATCGGTCGGCTATTGCCAATCATTAAGTCCATTTATTGTTTGACTCGAAAGAAAACACTGTTTTGCAGTATAATCATACCATTGGTACAGAAGTAACCGTTCAAATTTTTGGTGAACCCCAAACCTCTTAATCTTTGAACCCGTGAACGGTTATAAACAGAATATAAACTTAAAAATTACTAAAATTTTAGCAAGAAGACGAATTAAAATCAACAAGGTAATTATTTTTTTACTGCATTAAAATCAAAGAATATCTTGTTTTGTCCTCTTTAAATTATTATATTACCTAAATTGGTGAATTGATATCAACTGATTCAAAATAACCTTCATTCATTAATTTACACTTTTTTTGAAAAAGCGTGTATTATCAAATTGAATGCCGATGTCGAAACTGGAAATTCGAAATTCGAAATTAGGTAACGCATCTACATCTTTGTATTTTTCCCAATTGCAAATTTCGAGTTTCAAATTTCACTGCCAAAATACAAGATCAACAAAGTATAAACTACTTTTGATTTGTCGTGAAGTATGCCAACTTATTTATCTCCCGTTCCTTATAGACTTATACAATCCTGGAGGATGTGTTGCCTGAAATTTTAGAATCATCTGAAAACCAGGTCGATTTTTTCTTAAAAGACCGACTACAAGAACCCCAACAACTCCTACTTGTTGACGATGATCCCACTATTTTAAATTTATTGGCAGAGTTCGTTTCCCGTTTGGGGCACCAATATCATACAGC
>JAYEMY010000380.1:0-6498 GCA_034718455.1 Thermodesulfobacteriota bacterium | reverse complement strand
GTTTTTTATTTAAATCCAGGAAGCCCGTGACTTGTGAGTAGTCTGTGGTTGGAGTGCCCGGAGCTTCAGGGGAAGGATGTGACAATATAAAAAGAAGGCCTCCTTGAAAAATTCCAAGAAGGCCTTCAGGGAGAGGAGGGTTGGGAAGAATAAAAAGTTTTTTTTAATTGTTGTTCGTGTATGTTTATGTATATTATAAGCAAACATCGTGCCATCTATTTTAGAAAACCATATTCCTTTAGTTTATACTGAAGTGCTCTAATTGAAATACCTAATATTTCTGCGGCCTTACGTCTATTTCCATCTGTTTCCATAATGGTTGTCTCAATGGCTTCTTTTTCCATATCTCGTATACTGCGAAGCCGTTTAGTGGTTGGCTCAGGAATGCCATCGACAAGTGAGGCTGTTAACGGAGGCAGTGTCAGCCTGGAGTCCTGGCTTAAAATAATGGCTCGTTCAATGACATTATGTAGTTCCCGCACATTACCGGGCCATTCGTAGGATTTTATCTGCTTTAAGGTGTCATCTGATACTTCCGAGACTTTTTTTCCTACCCGCGTAGATATAGACCGGACAAGGTAGTTGGTCAGCACCTGCATTGCCTCAAGGCGTTTTTTTAAGGGGGGAAGGGTGATCGGAAAAACATTCAGACGATAGTAAAGGTCTTCCCTGAAGCGTTTTTCACGTATCCCCGCCATCAGGTCCTGGTTGGTGGCGGCAATTATTCTTGCACTGGTATTGAGGGTGGTAGTGCCTCCCACCCTTTCAAATGTCCTTTCCTGGAGTATCCGCAGGAATTTTGCTTGAGCAGACAGAGGCATTTCCCCTATTTCGTCCAGAAAGATGCTCCCATTATGGGCAAGTTCAAATTTTCCCCTCTTGGTCTTGATTGCTCCGGTAAACGCCCCTTTTTCGTGTCCGAAAAGTTCGGACTCAATAAGCGTTTCAGGTATTGCAGCGCAATTAAGTTCTACAAACGGACCTTTTCGCCTGCTCAAATGATGAATGGCTTTGGCTACAAGGCTTTTTCCTGTACCGCTTTCTCCCTGAAGTAATATTGTGGCGTCTGTCTTGGCCACATGCTGTGTTTCGCTCCATACCTCCTCCATACCGGCAAAAATGACATCGGTAGGCGGGAGGCCTTCGGCAAGTTGATTTTTCCATAGAGTATCTACCGCCATGAGGGTCTGGCGCTCTACCACTCTTGCTACAGCCATCCGCAATTCATCCGGATCTTTGAGGGGCTTTATAAGATAGTCTAAAGCCCCTTCTTTCATAGCCTCCACCGCATTTGCCACAGTCGCATAAGCTGTAAGTATTATAAAATCGATTTCCTGCCTTTCTGATCGTACCTTTTTCAAAAGGTCGATGCCGCTGATATCAGGCATTTTGAGGTCTGTGATTACAAGGTTGGGAGAAAAATCCCCAATTGTGCCAAGGGCTTTGATGCCGCTGTTGGCGGATTTTACGTGATAGCCTGCCTGAGTAAGGATTCGGCTCAGGAGAGCTGTCAAGGGTATTTCGTCGTCTACTACCAGAATGCGAAAATTATTAGGTTCCATAGGCATTTTTTTGTTTCTAATCTAATGATTTCAGCTTATTCTAGCAAGGAATTATGGATTGTCTTTTTCTTATAAATCCCATATCCGGGGCCCATGCTGGAAAAAAACTTGCCGCTGAACTAGAGCGTATCCTGCATGACCAGGATTTCAGCAAGCATGTTGTCTTCACTGATCCTGAACATCTGGAGACTCAGGTAATATCCTCGGCTCCAGGCCGTGACCTGATTGTGGTCGCGGGGGGTGATGGCACTGTATCAGCAGTTGCACGCATACTTGGCACCCTTGATAGGCCCCCACCGCTTGCCATCCTGCCGCTTGGTACAGGAAACGATCTGGCCAGAAGCTTGGGCTGGTGGAAAGTATGGAATCAGGGTGGCCTTGATCATTTCCTGCCGGGGATTAGGGCCGGAAAGGTTAAGGCAATGGATCTCTGGTCCTGCAGAGAGGATTCCCGATTTCTAGGATATGCAGGTTTTGGCCTGGACGCAAGGATAGTAGCATCTGTTTCGCAAATACGTCTGAAACATTTTTGTCATAATCTTGGAAAAAGATGGAATCAGTTTCTTTATGTCGCTCTTGGCCTGAAACATATTCTTTCGATTATACTTAAGTTTGGTTCGACCGAGATGGATGTGTGTTTTTTTGATAAAAAGGGGAACATGAATCAAATCAGGCTAAGGGACCATAATACTTTGATCCTTTCTAATATCGCATACTACGCAGGAGGCGGGTCTCTTTCATCCGTGTCTTGCTGGAGCGACGGGAAATTAGAAGCCTATGTCATTCCCACTGTTAGGGCATATCTCGGGCTGCTGTTGAAAGGTCGCATCACTTGTCTTTCAAGTCCTAGAGCCACCTATCGGCCCTGTTCTGTAGAAATTATAGGAAAACAGAATTTTCCTGTACAGCTTGATGGTGAATGGGCGAGAGAATGTACGGCAAGAGATACTATTAAAGTACAACATGTGAGGGCCCTACCTGTACTCATCCCTCCTGCCGGCTTTGCTGTAGAAGAAACTGTCGGCAGTCGCTGGTCCAAGAGCCCTATCCTAAAAAGAGATACCTCATCAATACTGCCGGATCCTGCTACTACGGCTAATTAAATAGTATAGGAATTTCCATTTTTTGACAGGATTAACAGGATTGTCAGGATAAAAAATATTAAGAAATCCTGTAAATCCTGTTGATCCTGTCAGAGAAGTCCGCCCGAAGGGCGTTAAGTTCACCTTTTGAAAAAAATTTGTTTCGCGCTTCGTTCTGTCCGAAGAGTAAAATAAGTAGTTACCGTCTTGAACCCCTGAATCTTTGAACCCGTGAACACCCATATAGACAGTTAATAGGGGGCTTCAACAGGTAATTCTTGTAAATAGTGAGCAGGTATTTATTCCAGGAGAATTATTATGCGTGAAAAGCGTAAAGGACCGCGTTATCCAGTAAATCTCCATGTATTTTTTCCAAAGTTCAATATATGGGGACATACTACCAATATCTCGTTAGATGGATGTTTCGTGACGATAGATCCCTTCAAGTCTGTAGGGTTCATAACTGACTTGCTGGTTGAGTTGCCTGTTGTTGGAGTAATTGCTCTTAAGGGTTATGTGCAGCATCTAGACGAGGTGAAGTCAGGAGTCGGTCTCCAGTTTGTCCAGGTGAGGTTTGAGCCTAACCAGTCAGAATACTATAATTTATACTTACGATTTCTAAAGGGTATGTCTTATTTCGAGGAACTAAGAGAAAATTATCTGGAATTAGTCAAACAGGATCGATTGAAGCTTTGTACCATGCCAAGTGAACCTGAAAAAGCTAAAACCACCTGAACTTTTTTCAAAATTCAAGATTTTGTTCGAGAGCAAAGCGCGAGGAAATGATTTGATTACTCTGCCTGCATTCGTTTGGCCCTTTCTGGTCTTTTCGCTGGGGACCTGTATCGGCAGCTTTTTGAATGTGTGTATATTCCGGTTGCCCCAAGAAAGATCGGTGGTCAGACCTGGTTCTGCCTGCCCGAAATGTGGCCATAGGCTGAAATGGTGGGAAAATATCCCAATACTGAGTTTTTTGTTTCTACGGGCTAAATGCAGTTCTTGTGAGGCAAGGATCTCCGTGCAGTATCCCCTGGTGGAGCTATTGAGCGGCCTTTTGGCTTTTGCGCTTTGGTATAAGTTTGGTTTTGGCCCTGAAGTTTTTATTTATTTTTATTTTTCAGCATGTCTCATAATTGTGACATTTATTGACCTTGAGCATCAAATCATCCCGGATGCAGTGTCTTTGTCTGGAATCGCCCTTGGCTTTTTGTCGTCTTTCTTGCTTCCTGAACTGTCGTGGTGGGATTCTCTACTGGGTATAATAATGGGTGGGGG
This sequence comes from Thermodesulfobacteriota bacterium, assembly GCA_034718455.1. Classification (GTDB taxonomy): domain Bacteria; phylum Desulfobacterota; class Dissulfuribacteria; order Dissulfuribacterales; family UBA3076; genus UBA3076. Next base: position 2,579 of record JAYEMY010000380.1, on the reverse strand, counting down.
CATCCTGCTTCTTGTAGCATGGGGCTATTATATTATTGCCCACAGGGAGGGAATGGGAGGCGGGGACATCAAGCTTCTTGCTATGATAGGGGCATTTTTGGGCTGGCAGGCAATACCGCTTGTCATTCTGATGAGTGCCGCAGTGGGTTCAGTTACCGGCCTGTCGATAATGTTAGTCCAAAAAGGAGATAGACACATGGCCATACCTTACGGTCCCTTTCTGGCTGGAGCGGCTTTGATATCATTATTCTGGGGGCGTGAACTAATAGCCTGGTATCTGGTTTTTATCTCCAGGGGCTAATATCGGTACGTTAAGGAAATTTTTTGATTGGAGAATGTTATGAGTAAACTTCGAATTCTGGTTATAGATGATGAATATGACGTGAGGAATATAGTTGCCGGTATATTGACCTCAAAAAAGGGCGGATATGATGTTGTTCAGGCGGCTAATACCACTGAAGGCCTGGAATTGGTACAAAGACAGCCCTTTGATCACATAATAAGTGATATTTACATGCAGCATGAGGATGGACTCCAATTTCTAAAAAAAGCCAAGGGCGCGGGGGTGTCAGCTAATATAGTCATGATGTCCGGTCATGCCGATATTGATATGGCCCTTGAGGCCATAAAGATAGGGGCGTGTGATTTTATCTTTAAACCCATAGTGTCAGACCATCTGCTTTTCGTATTGCGAAGGGCCGAGGAAAAGACCGGACTTCTGAAAGAAAATGCCTTCTTAAGGGCAGAGGTACATAAAAAGTATTCGTTTCATAATATCGTAGCCAAGAGCTTTCAGATGAAACGCATTTTTGATGTCATTGAAAGAGTAGCAGATTACAAAACCACTGTGCTGATAACCGGTGAGAGCGGGACAGGGAAAGAACTTGTAGCCAAGGCAATTCACTTTAACAGCATCAGGGTCAAAGCACCTTTTGTACCAATTAATTGTGGTGGCATTCCAGAGAATTTGCTCGAGAGTGAACTCTTTGGTTATGTGAAAGGAGCCTTTACAGACGCTGTCAGGGCCAAAAAAGGGCTTTTCGAAGAAGCCCACAAAGGGACCCTGTTTTTAGACGAGTTGGGTGATATGCCTTTGTCCTTGCAGGTTAAGCTCTTGAGGGTCCTGCAGGAAGAAGAGATCAGGCCTTTGGGCGATACTCGCTGCATACAGGTAGATGTGAGAATAGTGGCAGCCACGGCAAAGGATCTTGCGCAAGAGGTGAGTAAAGGCAATTTCCGAGAGGACCTGTTTTATAGAATAAATGTACTCTCAATAGTTCTTCCTGCTCTAAGAGAAAGGAAGGAGGATATTCCTCTACTGGTTGATTTCTTTATAGAAAGGTACAATTCCCGCTTAAAGAAGAAGGTGGAGGGAGTCAGTCCTGAGGTAATGCACTTTTTTCTGGAGTATAGGTGGCCAGGAAATATTCGCGAGCTTGAAAATGCTATAGAAAGGGCAATGGTCTATGCGGATAAGCCGACAATACAGGCAAGGGACCTGCCCCCTCAGATACGGGCTGGCCTTGGAGTCGAAAGTGTTCCTCCCATATCAGCCCCTGATGGATCTATCTTTTCCATTAAGAAGAACAGCAAGATGATGGAGCGAGAACTTATTATAAAGGCCCTTGACGAAACCAAGGGTAATAAGACCCAGGCTACCCAACTTCTGGAGATTAGCCTCCCGGCGCTTTTATACAAGATAAAGGACTATGGTCTTGCAGAGATTTAGCCGTTAAGCCGTCACCTGCAGGAATTAGGAATGGCTGCTAAATCAATCCCACTGCCTTCTTCAGCGATTCCACTTCAGAGTCAGTCAACATTCTGTACTTGCCGGGCAGTAATTTCCCCAGGCCTACAGGCCCCATTTTAATACGTATCAATCTGACGACCGGGTGGTTTACCGTGTTGAGCATCAATCTTATCTGGCGTTTCCTGCCCTCTTTCAGCACAATTTCCAGGACTGTTGAGCGCCTCGTGGTTTCCATCACACGCATTTCACAAGGCAATGTCATTTTTCCTTCTATCTCTAAACCTTGTCGAAGAAGATCCAGAACTGTTCTTGGGGGTCTCCCCCTGACGGTTGCATGGTAGGTTTTTGAAACCTTGTGGCTGGGATGTAATAGCCGATGGGCCAGGGTTCCGTCATTTGTGAGAAGGAGCAAACCCTCGCTGTCTTTGTCAAGTCGCCCTACAGGATAAATCCGTCCTGGGATTTTTTTCAGCAGATCCATTACAGTGGTTCGCCCGCAGGGATCACGAACTGTAGTCAGGACCCCCTTGGGTTTATTAAGCAAAATATAAATGAGAGATTTTTCCCAAAGAATCCTGTTCTTATCAACACGAATTTCATTCGTATATGGATCTACCTTTGAACCAAGTTCTGTGACAATTTTGCCATCTATACTGATCCGGCTGGAGCGGATGAGTACCTCCGCAGCTCTCCTGGAACATACACCGGCGTTGGCAAGGTATTTTTGCAGTCTTATCATAACGGGCCTATAGTGTCTGAATGGAAAAGCAGTTCAGAGATTTTTCAAAGCTAATCGCTCAACTGAGATGTAATCATTCACTTCCCCCCC
>JAYEMY010000379.1:0-6506 GCA_034718455.1 Thermodesulfobacteriota bacterium | reverse complement strand
TCAGTCCCAAGGTTAGCTATTGTAGCTCTGTCAGTAACAGATAGCGTGGCAACACCGGGTCCGAAGTATTCAATGACCTTTCCCACACCGCCCTTTACTGTCATCCGACGGAGTAATTCCAGGATGATGTCCCTTGCTGAGACCCACGGGCCAAGCTTTTCTGTGAGACAAACACCAGTAACATACGGCATTCTTAAGTAGAAAGGCTGCCCGGCCATAGCCATGGCCACATCAAGACCGCCAGCACCTATGGCGAGCATCCCGCACCCACCGGCTGTCGGAGTGTGACTGTCTGATCCCAGCAGTGTCTTGCCTGGGACAGCACATCGCTCAAGGTGTACCTGATGGCATATGCCGTTTCCCGGACTGGAAAAATGGATGCCGTAGCGGCCGGCAATAGACTGGAGGAATCTGTGATCATCAGCATTCCGGAAGTCGGATTGCAATAAATTGTGGTCCACGTAACTTATCGACAATTCTGTCCTGACCTTAGGTATGCCTATGGCCTCAAATTCCAGGTAGGCCATGGTGCCGGTGGCGTCTTGAGTGAGTGTCTGGTCAATGCGGATGGCGATCTGGCTCTCTGGAGTCATTTCACCTTCCACCATATGTGCATCTATGATTTTTTCCGTTGCTGTTAGACCCATTTATTGCTCCTTAGGGCCTGGTCCTATGGGCCAGGATTCTTTATAAATATTTGTGCTGGGCATTATAGGAGCAGAGGACCATGGCGGCAAGCTTGACATTGGGTCAACAAATGCTAAAAATTAAATGATTGTATAGTGAAAAGTGGTTCGCTCAAGATGTTTAGGTTTAAAATAGGGTATTTTGATCTAGTTAAAAAATGGGAATAACCAAAAGGAGAATGGCCGATGGTAGAAATTAAAAAGATACTGTTTCCTGTAGATTTTTATGAAAGCTCCAATAAGGTTTTGCCTTATGTAAAGCTTATGGCAGAAAAGCTGGGGGCAGAGATAGAGCTTATTCACGCGGTGAAAGGCTCATCGGATTTTGTTGGTTATGAAATGGGCACCGCCTGGTATTCCAGCTTTGAAGGAGAGCTTTTGGAGGGTGCCGAGAAAGCCATGGATAAGTTCGTGGAAGAGAAATTGGCTGGTCTGGATGTTGACACAACAGTTGCTGTAGGCGATCCGGCGGAAGAAATCATAAAACACGCCGATAAGACAGGGACGGATATGATTATAATCGGGACCCATGGGAGAAAGGGGCTGGAGAAGATTCTGTTTGGCAGCGTAGCATTAGGCGTTGCCAAAGGGGCCAATTGCCCGGTCCTTACTGTCAATCCACATAAGGTGGGCAAGTGATCCCGTGTTTTTTATTTGGGGGTGAGCCGTTAAGCTGTTAAGCTTATAAGCTACTATCAAGTTAGTTGAGTTTGAAGTGTCTTCACTTAAGGCACTTCAAACTTTAGTTCACTTAAGGCACTTTTCCGGTTTGTCTGAGTTAGATTTTAATTTCGTGTTTTCGTACTTTCGTGTTTTCGTGATTGATTTTAAATAATTTTTTAACCGCACGGGTGGTAAATTTTAAAGGACTTCCTTGGCCAAGATTTCAACAGATTTTCCCACCACTATTATCACCTCCCACCTCAACGCGGATTTTGATGCCCTAGCCTCTTCCTTGGCCGCAAGCAAGCTTTATCCCGAGGCTCAAATCGTCCTGCCCGGTTCCCAGGAGAGGGACCTGAGGGACTTCCTCCTGCTATCTAGCAGTTATTTTATAAACGTAAGGCGTTTAAAAGATATAGATCTTGACAAGGTCAAGCTTCTGATAGTTGTAGATACCAGGCAGAAAAGCCGTATAGGTCCTTTGGCTTCGCTTTTGGAAAGGCCTGATGTTGAAGTCCATGTATTCGATCATCATCCCCCTTCCAGCGGGGACATAAAAGCCTCTAAGACCTTTTTCAGGCCGGTGGGCGCAAACACGACCCTGATGATCCGGCTCCTGAGAGAAAAAGGGCTGGGTATAAGTCCAGATGAGGCAACCTTTCTGGCAGTGGGTATATACGAGGACACAGGCTCTTTTACTTTCAGCTCCACCACTTCCGAGGATCTGGAGGCGGCTGGCTGGCTGCTTGAGAAAGGGGCCGACCTCAAGACAATCTCCGAACTCCTCGAACACAGATTTACCCCCGAACATGTAAAGCTTTTAAACGATCTTTTGAACACCGCAGCCACTTATACTATGGCCGGCATCCCTATAACTTTGGCAAAGACATCATCGCCGGCGTATGTGGAAGACTTCGCTGTCCTGGCTCACGAACTAATGGATATGGAGAAACTCCCTGTAATTTTTGCAATGGCACTTATGGCGGATCAGGTATTGATAGTAGGCCGCAGCCGGGATGAGAGAGTTGACGTAGGGAAGGTGCTGAAGGCAATCGGCGGCGGCGGCCACCCCATGGCTGCTTCCGCCACGATAAAGGGGCTGACTCTGGCTGAGGCTGAAGAACGCCTTGTCGCCGAACTTCACAGGCAGCTCGGAACAGAGCCTAAAGTAAAAGACATTATGTCATATCCGGTGCTCTCGGTCCTGCCGGACATCACTCTTTCCCAAGTCAATGATAAATTAACGCGCTATGGAATCACTGTTTTGCCTGTAATCCAGAAAAAAAAGGTCCTGGGCCTTATTTCCCGCAGGACAGTGGAGAAGGCAATATACCATGGTCTTTCAGACCTGCCGGTACGTGAATACATGACTACGGATTTCGAGGTCATCTATCCGGAAGACACTCTTGCCAAGGTCCAGGAATTGATTGTCAACCGTCGTCAGCGTTTTGTCCCTGTAGTGGATAAAGGACAAGTAGAAGGAGTAATCACCAGGACGGATCTCCTTCAAATATTGAGTGGAGATGCTGCAAGAAGACCTGAAGCTTTGCTTTCAGGAAAGGAACAGCGCAGGAACGTTCTTTCCTTATTGAGGGAAAAGCTCACTTCCAATATACTTGATCTATTGATGAATGCAGGGGAAGTGGCGGAGGATGAGGGTTTTCATATATGTGTCGCAGGTGGCTTTGTGAGGGACCTGTTATTAAGAAAGCCCAGCCTGGATATAGATCTGGTAGTTGAGGGAGATGGAATCGCCTTTGCCAGGGCTTTTGCCGACCGGTTCGGAGCAAGGGTTCGTGCCCACCAAAAGTTCGGGACAGCGGTTGTTATCTTCCCTGATGGCTTTAAAGTGGACGTGGCAACAGCCCGGTGGGAATACTACAAGTATCCAGCCGCCATGCCCACAATCGCCCTTTCGTCCACCAAGTTGGATCTGTTCCGGCGGGATTTTACCATCAACACATTGGCTATTAAGCTAAATCCGAAGGAATTCGGGTTGTTGATAGACTTCTTTGGAGGTCAAAGGGATCTCAAAGACCGTATTATACAGGTCCTCCACAGCCTGAGTTTTGTTGAAGACCCGACCAGGGTCTTTCGGGCAGTCCGCTTTGAGCAACGTTACGGTTTCAGAATAGGCAAGCAGACATTGAGGTTGATCAAGAATGCCGTGCGTCTTGACATATTCTCAAGACTTTCCGGAAAGCGTCTGCTAACCGAACTCATACTGATATTAAAGGAGCCGGATCCAAGGTCTGCCATCAAAAGGCTGGCTGGTCTAGGCTTACTGAAAGTGATTCATCAAGGCATTCAATTAGGACCAAAGGAAGAAGGAGTCCTTACCCGGTCCTACGATGTCCTGGCCTGGTATAATCTGCTCTTTAGACCACAGAGACCTAGGAAGTGGGTGGTTTATCTGCTGGCGCTTCTTGAAGGGCTGAAATTCCAAGAAATTCAAGAAGTTGTAGACCGCCTTGGCCTTGTTGGCTCAAAGAGGAATATCTTTATAGAAGGACGTAAAGTTGCAATAAAGGCCCTCGGTCTTCTTTCCAGGAGATCTTTTATGAAGGCCAGTGAGGTCTATTGGCTGTTGAAAGGCCTGGATATTGATCTCCTCCTCCATATACTTTCAATTACTGAGAACGAAGACGCCCGGCAGGCTATATCCAGGTATATTACAGAACTATATAACGTAAAGCCCCTGCTTACAGGCGATGATTTAAAAAATATGGGCCTGGAGCCAGGCCCTCTTTTCCGCACAATACTCCATCGCCTGCTTGAGGCTAGGCTGGACGGAGAGGTCAGGTACAGGGAAGACGAGATCAAGTTGGTAAGCATGGAGTTTTGGGATCGTTTGGAATTATGAAAAGAAAAAGGTATTATGTATCTAGCAAGGCAAAGTCAGAAAAACAATAGCATAAAATATTTTATCAGGTATTCCTATCAGGGCGAGTCAGATACGTGGCTTAGCAAAAGCCTGTTTAACTTGGGTCACGATCCTGAAGAATACATAGTCTATGTGGGGGACAGGGCATTCTATATTGACCTTGCTGTGGAGGAAGCAATCTCATCCCAGGGAGTTATTTATAATTACGATGAACTGGAGGAAATATTTTTACCTTTTCTGAAACCTGAGATTCGCAGGGTCGTGGAACAATTTGGTAAACGTGGCGGTAAAAGGCACAGATACAGCAAGGTGGAGCTTGCAGCCATGCAGAAAGACATCCATCCTTTTGACCGGCGCAGACTATGTTTTCTAAAATTCTGTCATACAAAAATAGAAGATCTGTCAAACCAGCCCCTCTCTTTTTTCAATATTTTGCTCAATAAGTCCAGGGATGAAATAGAACAGGTCCTTGAGGATATGGAATTTATGCTCAGTCCACGTGAGAAAAGAGAGTACCTTTATGCTATATTTGATATTCCCAGGCGATTTGCTCCAAGACTTACGCGTTTTATCCCGGACGCCCAGGATCAAGACCTCATTGACAAATACTTGCTGGAGGCAATCTGCAAGCTTGACCAGGATTCCACTTTTTTAAACCAAGGCGCAGTTCCTTGGGAGACAAAAGGCCTCCATCCTTATCTGCAGAAGTATCTGATCCAGTACTTTGATGTTTTATATAAATGGCCAATTACTGACGGCAGTGCCGGACATAATACTACAGGACATAAGGTGTGGACTCCTCCCGCAAAATCCTCAGATGAAAAGCATTTTAAAACAATGGATATAAGCGCTGATGAATTTTCGCGCATTGGAAAAAAGGAATTTACTCTTCTGTTCAGGCGCAAGGCCCTGGAGCTACATCCTGATAAGGGAGGGAACCATGAGGCGTTTATAGCGCTGCAACAGGCATATCAGATCCTTATATGCAGAAAGACATAGTGGGACGCAACCATTCATCTCGGATTTTTTGAATAGTTTTTCCGTCCCCCTTCCCCCCTCCTTATGCTTCAGTGCTGGTAAAAGATGGTGTCCCTTGACACTTGAAAAATGATTTCAAAAACTGAAGGTCTGCAGCAGCCGGGTCTATCAAGCCTGGGAAAGGCAAAAAAACGGTCATTATTTTAACCATTATTCTTGCAAATTGTTAAGGCGATCATTATAGTAACCAGTAAGAAAAATTAAAAAGGAGTTATGGCCATGCAAACAATTGAAACTTTTATTCCTATTACTCAGGCAAAGGCTAAACTTTTGGATATTGTGAGACAGTTGCACGATACAAATGACACCATAGCAATCACAAAAAATGGGGTACCTGAAGCTGTTGTGCTATCCATGAAAAAGTTTGAAGGCTTTTTAGAGACTATTGATATTCTATCCGATCCTGAAATGATGAAGCAGCTTAAAGGTTCCGCTAAAGATGTGAAAGCAGGCCGGTTAATTGATCTTGACGAGGCGTTTTAGTGACCTATCAAGTCAAAATCACGCCTTTTGCAAACAGGGCCTCAAAAAAGTTCAGTCCTGAAGTAAAAAAAGCCGCGAAAGCTGCCCTGAAGGAGCTTGCCAAAAATCCTTATCTTGGCAAAGAGCTTCAAGCTGAATTAAGCAGCTTCTGGTCTTATAAATTTCTGAGGTATCGGATTATTTTTAAGACCGACACTCAGGAAAAAACCGTCATTGTTTGGGCCGTCGGCCACCGGCGCGATATTTACGAAGCCTTTGGTGGTCATCTCTTAAGCCTTTCATCTGAAGATTAAGAAGTAGGATTTCTCTGTTATCCACGCGCCGTTTCTATTAAAGTCTTGTGGCAGCACAACAACTCTTGTTGAGGTAAGGACAATAAAAACGCTGGAGCGTAACGACCACCACAAATCGTCAATCGTCAATTTTCAATTTCGCTCAAACCCATCTAAAAACCTTCAATGCAGCCATTGACATGGTCATAAAGGGAACGCCTGACATCCTCTGCTTTTCCAGTGGGATCCACACAGGAAAAAACGAATCTCAGGATGAAATAGGAATTTCGCAACGGGGTTGGGTTCCTGCCGATCTCCAGATGCATGACAAGCGCGTCAAATTCATCCTTTTTCGCCACGTCATAGTAATTTTCCAGCATGGACAGCAACAGGCTCTTTCCGAACCGACGGGAGCGGATGAAAAGTTGAGATTTTGAATTTTCAAGCAGGGGTATTTTATCTGTTCTGTCACAATAAAAA
>JAYEMY010000378.1:2225-6523 GCA_034718455.1 Thermodesulfobacteriota bacterium | reverse complement strand
AGCATCATTGTTTTAATATTTAACTGCCTTGATATATTCATCTTAAGACCTCCATTAAACATAAAATTGAGCGGTTGGCCTTTAGCGGTTAGCTATTAGCTTAATGATTATCGGTCTGCCGCCCTGACAAGCAGGATGTTCTGCTATTACAAACTTTCACCCGTTGGATGTATTTCTAATTAACGTAATACCTTGATTTTTTAAGGCTAAGCGCTAATGGCTAATCGCTCAATTCAGGTTAGATGGTTGCCTTGGGACCAACCTTAACTCCGCCTATTTCAATTTCAGTGTTTCTTGCCCCATTTATTTTGAATTTATATGAGGAAAAGCTATCAGTATCGTAACCCTTGGGTGGAACGTCCTGATACAAGTATGTTACAAGGTAGCTGTAATCAGACTTGTTATCAGATGTGTCACGTAAGAGATTTTGATGAGGCCATTCTTCAGGCTTTTTGACATCAATGGCTGATAGTGTACTCAAGTTTCCAAGAACAGTGGGATCCATGTCATGGCCTGGATCATAATCATTATCTGACGGATTTGGCCCAAGTTTTAGGTTAAAATTGGATGGGTCGGTAATTGCATAATAAGGATTTGAAGCGAAGCCTAGGGCTGAGGCTTCCAGATATGTGCTACCTTCTGCTATATTAAAATTTTCCTGATATCTTTGTTCGTTTCCTGATATACCGATTTCTATATCACTGGTATTGAGGGCCCACATCCCCATAAGGCTTAGTAAAAGCAAAACCATCAGGCTTAGAATCAGCGTAAAACCTTCTTCATTTTTCATATGTTCCATGGATATTCCTCATATTTTTCAGTTTATAAGGAAATGTTGTTATATTTTACAGTTGTCATTATTGCGGATCTGCTACCCATTTGGGATTGCCAGTAAACAAACAGCCTTATAACCTTTGATGCTACTTCCCCTGATGGCATGGTGTTATCAGCTACGTTCCAGAAAACCTGATATTGCCTGCCGATTGCATCGACAAGATAACCGTTGTTAAGATGGTAGGTCGGGCCGATTGTTCCATTAAATCGATGCTCTGCAGAGGAAGGAGAAGAGAGGGCACCAGAAGTGACTTGGCCGTCATCAAGACCGGGAATTCCATTGGTGTTTATATCTTTGAGCATGGCATCATTAAATGGCATTCTCCTGAACTCTTCAAGGAATGACACTGTTATGCTGTTGGCACTGCTGCGCCATGCAGCGTCGCTGTTACCCACAATCGCATGGATCTGCATCTCGCCCACTGCAAGTATTCCAATGGCAAATACAGTTATAGCTATCAATATCTCTATCAAGCTAAAGCCTTTTTCATCATTTTTATTCATGTCAATCATAGTCCCATGTTTCTGCATTTTACGGTTGTTGTAAGAAGCCTCATGCGCAAATTATTATTTGGTGTTATTACTTTGTTCCCAACGGTATAAGTCTTAGTGTTAAGAAAGCTATTGTCCCCGTGTTCGGTCCTTGCAAGCATCCATATATGCACGGCCCGAATATCCTGTGGATTTACATCCGGGATGGCGGTTCCGCCTATAAGGCCATTTCCGCCGAGTCCCGGACCGTCATTCTCGTCAATATCGCCATTACCGTTTGTATCCAGGTTCCGGTCCAGATCATTATCACCATCTGAATCAACAGCCCAGATGACTTGCTGGTTTCCCACGACATTATAGGTATCCAGAATACCGTCCCCATCTGCATCAAAGGCATAGGCAAAACCAAGGGCCTCTATATTTTCTGCGACCAATTGTCTGCCTCCGCCACTGTTTCTCCCGAGGTCGTTTATCCCGTCACCACCGGTGCCAACTGGAAAATCATAAACAGAATAGGAAATGGTCTCACCGCCACTCAGTGTACCGTTGTCATCGAAATCAGCCGTGAATTCAAGGGCACCATTACCTGTAATAGTGATATCTACACTATAGGCTTTATCCCTGGGACGAATATCCGTTATTCCAAATCCTGGAGCACCATGTGAATAACCGGCCATCCTGATGTCTCTTACCATAATATCCATCGCTGCCCTGATGTTCTGTTGCATTTCCGTGACCTGGTCCTGGATAAGATAGCTTTTCTGTTGAGACTTGAATACTGTGAATATAGCGATTAAGACTATTCCCGCTATGAACATAGAGACAACTAATTCGACTAAGGTAAAACCTCGGTTCAATTTGATATATTTTTCTTTATACATGTCCTCTATTTATACCATCACTGCTTATTCTAAGTTTAACATTGCCTGCGAAGGACAGTGACGTTTTATAATATCTCAATTTGTTGTCTCTGATTTCGACGCTTCCCTGTTCCCATATGTAATCATTCACTTCCCCCCTGACAGCCAACAGCCTTTTTCGGATTTCAAAGCACAATCCATTGAGAATACGCCTTTTGGTGCAACCTTGTCCGCGGTTGAAACCCTGCAAAAGCCTGTCGGCTGCCAGGGAGTGTGAACGGTTACTCCCATATTATATTCTCCGTTTCATTATCAATTTATGCATTGACTATGCCACAATAAGGCAGAATCTTATCTCTCTGTTATTATTGAATATTCATCAAAACAACTGGATCAGAATGGGTATGCCGTTACCCACTTTGGGTAATCGTTTACCCAATGTCTGTCCATACCAAAATTGAATCGCAAGACGCTGTTGAGCATTTAGCCATTAGCGTTTAGCTTTGAAAAGTCAAGGTCTGATTATCTCGACTCCGGCCTCTTTCAACAGGGCTATCGCCGTACCTTCACGCTTGCCGGCAACTGTTATCTGATCCGGTTTAAGAGAAAGCAACCACTTCCCCACCAGATATCCGCGCTTGCGTTCTTCACGCCAGTATGGATTTTCTACAAATTTCCGTTCCAGGACTTTTCCTGTCTCTCGTTCATTTGTCTCGATCAGGAACCATGGAGCTTTGGCGATATTTTCAGCCATCTTTCCTTCCGGACTGGTAACCGGCATAACGGAATGTAAAATGGGAGACTGGCCGTAATGAGGCCTTATTCTTGACATAACCACCCTTGGAAACTGACTCAATATGTCTTCTTCCAGGCGGTCTGATACCCGGCCGGCAATCTCATGCGACTTGGTCCCAAGGACCACATCAAGATCCACAATGAAACGCCCGCCGGCAGTCCTGCTGAGACAGCGCTTAACTTTTAAAATCATTGGATGGGACTCCACCAGCTTTATGATGGCCCGCTCTGCCTCCCTGTCTATTGAGGCGTCTAAAAGGTCTTTTAATGCCATTACCAAAAGCTGCCCACCAGACTTGAAGACAAAAATCGACACAATGGCTGCTGCCCATCTATCCAGAGCATATCCGAAATGGGCACCTATCAGACCCAGAAAGACCACTCCTGTTGAAAGACTGTCTGCCAGATAATCCCTGGCGTCCGCAATCAGGGCGGGAGAATTCAGCCTTCTACCGGCACGGAGCTGGAAAAAACCAAACAGCCACGATACCACCAGAGAACCCGCAGCAACCGGAAGGGCTATAGAGACATCCGGAATTCTGTCAGGGCCGAATATTGCGTTTCGCCCAATCTCATAAGCTGCCAAGAGCACAGCCATAGAAATCACCAGTGTGGCCACGGTCTCCGCCTTGTAAAGACCGTAAGGAAATGAGGGATGGCGTTTCCCTGCCACCCATAGGCCTACATACGCTGCCCCGGAGGCGAGTACGTCAGTGGCAGAGTGTATGGCATCACTAATCAGGGCCGAGCTATTTGCAAAAACCCCTGCCAGGCCTTTTACCACAGAGAGCAAGAGATTAAGCCCTACAGAAAAGGCTGCCCTTCGTCGTGCTGTCTTAAGTCCTGAATCCTTGTTTGTTTTTATCTCTGTCAATTTATTGCCGATGTCGAAATTGGAAATCGGAAATTCGAAATTCGAAACTGGAAATTGGGGGAAACACAAAGATGTAGATGCATTACCTAATTTCCAGTTTCGAATTTCGAATTTCCAACATAACAAAGTGTAAACTACTTTTGACTTGTCGTGAAGGATGCCGACCAGAATTTACAAATTATGAGCCACGTAAGTATCAACCGAAATCTCATCACCATTTGTTTCCACATACACTGTCCCGTCCAGATCAGTCCTCAGGAGATTACTTCCGGCATTCCTGTATCTTCCCAGAACCTGAGGGTTTGGAAGTTTCAGACTGTTCCTCCACCCCACGGGCACAATCGCTATCTCAGGCCGAATTTGCCCAACGAATTCACTGCTGCTGGATGTTTTGCTGCCGTGATGCGGCACAACTAATATATCAACAGGCCCAAGACCTTGTT
>JAYEMY010000378.1:0-2125 GCA_034718455.1 Thermodesulfobacteriota bacterium | reverse complement strand
CTGTTCCTCCACCCCACGGGCACAATCGCTATCTCAGGCCGAATTTGCCCAACGAATTCACTGCTGCTGGATGTTTTGCTGCCGTGATGCGGCACAACTAATATATCAACAGGCCCAAGACCTTGTTTCAACAGGCATTGCTCCCTGGTCCTGCCTATATCCCCTGTAAGGAGCACCGAGCGCTTTCCATAGTCCAATTCAACCACCAGTGATCTGCCATTACGGCCACGAGCGCCCTCGCACCCCGTGGAAGGCCAGATTTTTACCATAACGTCTCCTATATACTTCGTTCCGCCTTTTCGCCATACCCTGTGTATTACCCCGCGCTGAGCACATGCCTTAAGGAGTCGCTTCCAGGAATAATTTTTTGAAATATCTTCATTGGTCCAGAGTTCTCTAACGGGAAACTGCCTCACAAGGGCGGCGAGGCCGCCCATGTGATCTTGCTCAGGGTGGGATAGTACAATAACGTCTATTTTCCTGTAGCCAAGGTGTCTGATAAACGGCGCAACTATCCTTTCTCCCGTATCAAAATACCGGCTTCTCAGACCTCCCCCATCCATTACCATGAGTTTGCCTTTCGGAAGCTCCACTACCTGTGATGTCCCCTGGCCGACATCCAGCACGTGAAGTTTCAGGCTGTCCTGATGGGAAAGGCCCCACTCCCTATATGCAGAAGCTGATAAAAGGAGAGCAAAGAACATTACGGCCAACACCCTGGAAATTTTCCATTGTTTTATCAAGGCAACAGATCCCAGAAAGAGATAGAACAGAGATATCTGCAGAATGCTTGGCCTTGGGACCCATATAGCAGACCAGCTCCATTCTGAAACAAAATTTATGAAAATAACCAGATAATCCAGAAGCCAGCCCACCCCTTGCCATAGACCTGATGTCAATTCAGGGAAGAAGGGCAGCAGGATTGTTCCACACAACAAACCGGGAAGAACGACAAAACTTGTCGCCGGCACTACCAAAAGGTTAGGCAGTAATCCCACAAGGCATATACGCTGAAAGTGCCATGCCACAAAAGGTGTTGTAGCAAGTGTTGCAATCAGGGTTACCAGGATAAAGCCTTTTATATAGATCCAAAAGGTCTTTTGAGCATCCTGTTCTTTCTCCTTTGGCACTGATCTCAGGTATGAAGAAAACATGATCAGGAAAAAGACTGCCGTGAAGGAGAGCTGAAAAGATATGCCGAAAAGGTACAGGGGATTAAAGATAAGCAAGGCCCATGCTGCCAGGGCAAGAGAATTAAGAGGCGTCTGCGGCCTGTCAATCAGAAAGGCCGTGCCGAATGCAAGGATCATTACCATTGCCCGCACGGCAGAAGGCGAAAAACCGGCCAGTCCCGCATAAGTCACCGCCCCTATCAGTGCCAGAAATGTGGCAATTTTCTTCACAGGGAACCTGAGGGTAATCCACTCCGATCTGAGAAGTAAGGCCCTTGCAAAACCGCCGATTAACAGGGCGGCCAGGGCCATGTGTATGCCTGATACAGCCAGCAGGTGACCGATCCCGGCTCTGGCAAACGCCTCCTTGAAATTTTTGGATAACCATGCCCTTTCGCCAAGCAGCAGGGCCATGGCAATACCCCTGGCAGGTCCTTCAAGACAGCGGTCTATGCTCAGCATGATTGCTCTTCGTCCTGACTCCAGCCAGTACCGAGGCAAAGACATTTCACTTGAACTTTGGCTGTGCCCAACCTGGGAAAATCTGAGGGGATGATTTACAAAACCCTTTACCATCACTCCCCTTATGGCCCACCAGTTCTCCTGATCAAAGGCCCCCGGCGTCTTGAAGTTTCTTACAGGGCGAAGGCTTGCGGCAAAACGTATCCAGTCTCCAGGAAAGACGTCGCAGACACGTATTCCCCGTACTGTGATGTTCATGATGCCCGAGACGGAAAGGTCGCCTGAAGGGGTGTGACTTTCATAAGCAGCCACCAGAAGCCTCACTCCATCATTTGCAGGGAGTGGGGCACGTATCACCTGGCCGGTGATTATGTGTTTTCCCGGTGTGTTTGCAAGACTGAGGAGATTCTGAGATCTGTCTTCCATGGACCTGCCGGACAAATCCAGATGCCAAAAGCCCATGGGAAAAAGTACCAGGGCTGCCCCGATCC
>JAYEMY010000377.1:0-6600 GCA_034718455.1 Thermodesulfobacteriota bacterium | reverse complement strand
GACAGGATGGGGTAATCAGAACACAAATGGGTTCAGTGGCGGCTGACTCCGAGCCCATGTCCCGTTCAGCCCCCCACACCGCTAACAACATTGATCACCCTTTTGGTGAAGAAGAAGAGCAATTGGCACTGGAGGCAGTGGAGTATCTGAGCGGGGAACGAATAATATCACTGGATACCATAGTAGGGGACGGGCGGGATGGAATTACGGTCCGATTTATAATTCCTGAAGTCTATGCCCAGCTAGCCTATGGTCTGAAACTACTTATGGACTATCCGGCAGGCAGGGTGGTGGAAGATCCCACTTACACCATTATCTTCTTTACAGACGAGGCATTTGAAAACAACAAGCACAAAAAGCTTATTGACAAGGATATTGCCATCCGCCTCTGGATGGGAGAAAAGAGGGGCGAGCAGGTAAAGATATGCAAAAACAGCCTATATGTTGGTGAAGGGAAAAAGGGTGTCTTCCAGTTTGAGGACTGGCGGGTAAAATCCATTGACAAGACAGGCATTTTCCTGCACTCAGGTGCCAGGAGAGACCGGCTCTGGATATACGATCTTGAAACCGAAAGACCTGAGCTAAAGGAAGTGGTTGCGGGTGTCTCGGGCCTCACTGCTACAGGTAAGACAACAACACTTTGCAGAAAGTTCGCCAAGCTTCACAGGGAGAGTTCTGAGATGATTGGTGACGATGGTGGTACTCTGGCCTTTGACGGGAGCTACGCGGCCTTTGAGATGGGAGGATTGTACGTAAAAACAGAGGGGCTGGATGAGAGCCAGCCTGAAATACTCCGTGCGGCAGACTCCCGTGACGCCTTCCTGGAAAATGTTGCCATTAGCAAATACCCGTATATACCCGATTTCAAAGATATTTCCAAGACGGCAAATGGCCGGGCCGTTGTCACAAGAGAGAATCTTGAAATAGCAAGCCCGTCCTTAAGGGCGGATAGGCTGAATTATATAATCATCCTTACAAGAAATCCCATGATCAATGCCATAAACAAGTTGACTCCTGAGCAGGCCACCATGCAGTTTATCTACGGCGAATCAATTGAGAGCTCCGGAGGCAATCCCGAGGAGGCAGGCAAGTTCAAGCGGGTCTTCTTTCTTGATCCTTTTGTTTGCGGGAATCTTCTTGAGCATGCGATGATTTTTTATGATATTATCAAAAGAAACCGCATAAAGTGCTATCTTTCCAATACAGGCACTATAGGCGTGGACGATGCAAAGGTAACACTGCGCCAGTCTCTTGGTATTTACAATGATCTCAGTCGCATAGAACTGCGGTTTAGCTCCGAACCGGATTTGTTGGGCTACCATTACCCGATTAAATGCGACCGGGCCAACCTATCTATCATGAATGCCCACTCGCTTTTCCCTGATAAGGAAATCCTCAAAAAGAAGATAAAGAATTTTCTCAAGGGCAGGACAAAATATCTTGAGGATTTTGAGGCCAGGTTTGGTGAAATCCCCGAACACATAAGGGAATCATTGCCCTATCGTGAAGACCACGTCTATAAAATAGTTGAAGATCGCAACGCCCTGGATTTTGAATAATATTGAACGATTAGCTGTTAGCCATTAGCTTTTAGGTGTTAGGTGTTAATAACCTATTTGGAAAACAACAGCAAATTAACAGCTAACAGCTAATTTTGTAATAGCAAAACATCCTGCTTGTCAGGGCGGCAGACCGATAATCATTAAACTAATAGCTAACCGCTAAAGGCTAATCGCTTAATTTAGGTATGAGACACAATCGCTGGAAGGATATAGATCAGGCCAGAAAGTTTCTCAAGCTTCCTGAACAGGTAACAAGGATAGAGATACTGGATGCATACAGGCGTCGCTGCCGAGACCTTCATCCAGACAGGAATCCAGGCATAGACACATCAGAAGAGATGGCTGGGTTAAATGCGGCCTACAGTATTTTAATGGAATATTCCGATAGGTATGAAATAAAGCTCAATCCAAATGAGGATGGCATGACCGAGGGAGAATGGTGGATGCATCACTTCGGACAGGATCCTATCTGGACCGGAGACCATGAGGAAGAATAGCTATGGCTCTAATAGTACAAAAGTATGGCGGTTCTTCAATAGCTGACTGTAATCTGATTAAAAGAGTTGCAGATCATGTGATTGCCTGCAAAAAGCAGGGGGATGATGTGGTAGTAGTCCTTTCTGCCATGTCAGGGGAGACCGACCGGCTTATTGATCTGGCAAGGCAAGTACAATCAACATCAGACCCCAGGGAACTTGACGTATTGCTGGCCACCGGAGAGCAGATGACCATCTCTCTCTTTGCCATGGCAGTCAGAGAAAAAGGCTTTGAGGCCACGTCCTTTTTGGGTTATCAGGTTCCAATTGATACTGATTCAGACCACGGAAAGGCCAGGATTCTGGACATATCAACTAAGAAACTCAATGCAGCCATCAAATCTGGACATATTCCTATTGTGGCAGGATTTCAGGGAGTTACCCCTAGAGGTAATATCACCACTCTCGGAAGGGGCGGTTCGGACACAACTGCAGTGGCAGTAGCTGTAGTCCTTAAGGCTGATATCTGCGAAATTTATACAGATGTAGACGGAGTTTACACAACAGATCCCAATATATGTCCAAATGCCAAAAAAATAGACAGAATCTCCTATGAGGAGATGATGGAAATGGCAAGTCTCGGTGCAAAGGTCCTTGATATCCGATCCGTGGAATTTGCCATGCGATACGGTATGCCTCTCCATGTGAGATCGAGCTTTACTTATAACACAGGGACCCATGTGGTTAAGGAGGATGAAACTATGGAACAGGTCTTGGTTTCCGGTGTTACCTGCAGCCGAAATGAAGCGCGTATTACCATCACAAAGGTCCCTGACAGCCCAGGGATAGCCGCAGGCATATTTAATCCGATCTCAGACGCTAATATTGTGGTTGATATGATCATCCAGAACACAAGGGCCGGTGACCTTACTGACATGACCTTTACAATTCCACGGGGGAATTACGACCAGGCCATGGGAATAGTGCAGAAAGTAGCCAAAGAAATCGGGGCTGAGAAAGTGGCTGGAGACCGGAACATTGCCAAAGTTTCTATAGTGGGAGTAGGTATGAGGAACCACGCGGGTGTGGCTGGCAAGATGTTCGATATCCTGGCCAGGCATGGAATCAATATCCTTATGATCAGCACCTCTGAGATCAAGGTATCCTGCGTCATTGATGAGAAATACACTGAATTGGCCGCTCGCGCACTCCACGAGGATTTTGGTCTGGATCATGAATAAAAAAATCGAAATATATGACACAACCCTTCGGGACGGGACTCAGGCCGAGGACTTTAATCTCTCTGTTGAGGATAAGGTCCGGATAACACTAAAACTTGATGATCTCGGCGTAGATTACATTGAAGGGGGATGGCCCGGGTCCAACCCAAAAGACGAGCAATACTTTCGCGAGATTCAAAATTATTCCCTGAACCACAGCAGGATAGCTGCCTTTGGCAGCACCCACCACGCCAGGCATCATGCCCACGAAGATAAAAACCTCCAGGCACTTGTGGCGGCCAAAACTCCGGTTGTCATAATTTTCGGAAAGACATGGGGAATACATGTAAAAGACGTCTTGAGAATTTCCCCGGAGAGGAATCTGGAACTTATAAAGGACTCCCTTTCCTGGCTGAGACCCCAAGTGCAGACACTATTTTACGACGCTGAGCACTTTTTCGACGGATACAAGGCCGACCGTGACTATGCCCTTGAGACCCTGCGCCGGGCATTGGCCGGAGGGACGGATTGTCTTGTGCTTTGTGATACTAATGGCGGAACCATGCCGTATGAACTGACGGAAATCATCCTGGATGTCCGGAAGGCACTGGGAGACGGAGTCCAACTGGGTATCCACTGCCACAATGATGCCGAAGTTGCCGTAGCCAACTCCCTGTCGGCGGTCAGGGCCGGAGTAACACAGGTCCAGGGTACCATAAACGGTTTTGGTGAGAGGTGCGGAAATGCCAACCTCTGTTCCGTAATCCCGGGCCTTGTACTCAAAATGGGGTACGAGTGCACAGCAGGCAATAATCTCGATAAGCTCACAAGTGCGTCAAGGTTTGTTAGTGAAATAGCGAACCTGTCCCACAATAAGTACCAACCCTATGTGGGGGAAAGCGCTTTTGCCCACAAGGGAGGTATCCATGTCAGTGCTGTCCGGCGCAATCCCGAATCATATGAACACATAAGACCTGAACTTGTGGGGAATATTCAGCGTATCCTGATCTCAGACCTTTCCGGAAAAAGCAATATCCTTGCCAAGGCCAAGCAATTCGGCCTTGACCTGGAGAGCCATGCCCCTGTTGTGCTGGACATTGTGGCCCAGTTGAAGGAACTGGAATCCCAGGGCTTCCAGTTCGAAGGTGCGGAAGCCTCCTTTGAATTGCTTATGAGAAAGGCCATCGGCACTAGGCGCAATTACTTTGATCTCCTTGCCTTCAGGGTCATAGACCAGAAGCTCAAAGACAATGAACCAGCGCAGGCAGAAGCTACTATTAAGGTGCGTGTAGGTGGCCATACAGAACACACTGCTGCAGTAGGCAATGGACCGGTAAATGCCCTGGATAATGCCATCAGAAAGGCCCTTGAAAAATTCTACCCGCAGCTCAAGGAAATGACACTGCAGGACTATAAGGTCAGGGTGCTTCCTGGAAGTCCTGGGACAGAGGCCAAGGTCAGGGTGCTGATAGAATCAAGGGATCAACACGACAAGTGGGGCACGGTCGGGCTTTCCAACGATATCATCGAGGCCAGTTGGCAGGCCCTTGTGGATGCTATCTGCTTTAAGCTGCTCAAGTCAGAAAAAGAGTAAGCGTTTACAGGGCACCGCATCTGCTTTGTTGTCGGGCACTTGAAGTACAGGGAGTGTGAGCGGTTACAAAATTCCGTCGATATAATTCGATACCTGGTTGACATTGGGGAAAATTAGGGGTTATTCTCCCAATATGCAACAACAATCAAAACTGATTCCACGACCGCGCTTGATGAATAAGGTCCTCCGGTTTCTGGATGAGGCGCCGGTTACCGTGCTGCTTGGCGCCCGTCAGACAGGAAAGACCACTCTGGCGCAGATGGTGGCCGATGTTTTTGAAAATAAAAACAAGGCCATGGTTCATCGTTTCGACCTGGAGAGAGCGGCTTCACGGGCCTCCCTGGCAACGCCTGAAATAACCCTTGAATCGCTGCAGGGCCTGGTTGTAATCGATGAAATCCAGCGCATACCTCAGCTTTTTGAAACACTGCGCCCACTGGCTGACCGGGCTGAAGCTCCGGCGCGCTTTCTGGTCTTGGGCAGCGCTTCGCCGGGCCTAGTTCGCGGTGTTTCGGAATCACTGGCCGGACGCGCTTTGTCTGTACCTGTGCCGGGTTTTGCCCTGGATGAATTGGGCGCGGATTCACAAGACACTTTATGGATCCGGGGCGGATTCCCGCGTTCATGGATGGCTTCATCGGATGGCGCCAGCCGTCGGTGGCGGGAAGCGTTTATTTCCACCTTTTTGGAACGGGATATGCCTCAGCTTGGGATTCGGGTTCCTTCCGAAACTCTTCGCCGCTTTTGGACAATGCTGGCGCACTATCATGGACAGGTATGGAACGCCTCGGAACTGGCGCGCTCACTTGGAGCCTCTCCGAAGACGGCTCTGTATTATCGTGATATCCTTGCCGGCGGTTACATGGTACACGTTCTGCTTCCCTGGTTTGAGAATCTTAAAAAGAGACAGGTCAAATCGCCAAAAATTTATATTCGTGACAGCGGGTTGCTGCATATGCTTTTGGGGATTACGGATATGGCCTCATTACGTTCGCATCCGCGTTACGGCGCGTCCTGGGAAGGATTCGCCCTTGAACAGGTACTGGCCCTGCTGGGATCCAATAATGCCTATTTCTGGAGCACCCAGCGCGGCGCCGAACTTGATCTCCTGCTTCTGCGTGACGGTATGCGGTGGGGCTTTGAGTTCAAGTGCAGTGACGCCCCGTCTATGACAAAATCAATGCATATTGCGCTTCAGGATCTTTCTTTGAATGGGCTTTTTGTTGTATATCCCGGAAAGGAACGTTACCGGCTTCACAAAAAAGTCGAGGCTCTTCCATTATTCCAATGCATGTACTTGCAGAAAACAGATGTTAGCCAATGACAAAAATATCCGATACAACTATGAACACAGATACCAAACAACAAATCGAAACAGCGCTCCGGGCCTTTTCCGGTTCCGACCTGCGCTATGCGTCAATCGGTTTAAGCCGGTAATATCCAGAATACAAACTGGCAGAACTGCTTGCCAAGGGGTAACCGTTCACACTCCCTGGCAGCCGACAGGCTTTTGCAGGGTTTCAATCGCGGACAAGGTTGCACCAAAAGGCGTATTCTCAATGGATTGTGCTTTGAAACCCGAAAAAGGCTGTTGGCTGTCAGGGGGGGAGTGAATGATTACGCCAAGGGAGTATCCCATGTTGACCAATGAAGAAATCAAAGCTCTTCTGAAAGATACAGAGGCCGACAATGTGGAGCGAACTGTTTCCACGAACAAATCAGATAAATTTTGTAAGGCTATCTGCGCC
>JAYEMY010000376.1:0-22409 GCA_034718455.1 Thermodesulfobacteriota bacterium | reverse complement strand
TGCGTCGTTTTGTAGGGGCAGACCTGCGTGTCTGCCCAAACAACGGGCGAACACACAGGTTCGCCCCTACAACGGGTTTATCGAATATTTACAGGACATATTGGTTTATGGTTTTTTAACCGCACAGGTAGCAAAATATCGTCTTTTTTCGCTTCAAGGAGCTTGCCTGTTTCCATTTCATGACCTCCTTACACTCCTCATATCACACCACCGCCATTTTTCCCAATTCGCTACTTCCACCACGGGATTCTTGACGCGCGTATCTTCGACCCATGCTTCTACACACTGGTAAAGCAGAGCAGGAGCCTCCAACTATTGCTACCAGGATCTTTTTTCATGGTTATAAAGCTCCTCTATCCAACTACTTTATCCGATCAGGGCCGGAGAATGGCGAGATTTTCCCGGAGGGCCGCTTCCTGCAGCTTGGCGTCAAAGGTCAGCATTCGCAATTCATGCAGATCGCGCCGCAGGGTCGCGGCCAGGCCGAGATGCCACAGGTCCGCACCCCTGAGCGTGGTCCTTTGCGCCAGGCCGCTCAAGATAGTCCAATCAGGCACGGCATTGATCCGGCGCCAGATTCCCTGTTCAATGGCGTTGATCGTCGTGGCGGCCAAGGATTGCGGCACCACGCCGTCCCTGGCCATGCGCCAGGTGACGGCGCAGGCCTCGGCGTGGGCCAGCGACGAGACAAGATGCACGGTCGGTACTGCCACCCAGCGCCTTGCTGTCTCGCTGTGGTTGTCGACGAAAAGCGCGGATAGGATGGCCGAAGTGTCCCAGTAGACGACCTGGAGCACGTCAGCCATTCTCGCGGTCCTCTTGCAGGTACTGCTGCGCCACGCCATCAGTAATCCGCACGAGCGGTGGAAGCCCACCGGTCGCCTGTAATGGTTCGCCGGCCAGCATACCTTGTTCGGTAAGCCGCAGGAGTCGTTCCTCCAAGGGAAGCTCGCTCTCGTGGATAGGAACGATCTTGCCCACTGGTCGTCCCCGGTCCGTCAGGATTACTTCCTGGCCCCGGTGAACCATCTTGATATATTTGCTTAGGCGCATTTTTGCTTCTCTGATACCTACTGTCGCCATTTCGTGTCACCTTCCGGAATCGATTTGCAGCTCATCCACTACCAATGTGGTCATTGTAGTTACTAAATCTGCCGATGTCAATGGCCCTGCGCACCATAGCCGTTCAGACACCTTCTACTTCAAGCAACCTCATACCTCCCTAACCCGAAACTACTCCCTTTCCCCACATGCACATATTCTCCAAGCCTGATATACGGCCGGAACGGCTCAAAATCGCCCTTATAGGTAATCTCTCCTATAAACCCGCCCATCTTCATACGTGTTTTTTGGCGGTTGGAGTACCGTTCCCAATCATGCCATAATAAAGCACGCCTGACTAGGTCTCAGCCTGACCCAGTATGCTGATACCTGTTTCACAAACTGTGCATAGGGGATAAACATGGATGCTTTCTTCACTTTCTTCAAAAATTTCTATTAGTTTTCTGACCAGTTTGTCAAGGAGTTTCTTGTCCAACTTGGCTTTAAATAGACTTTCTCCGCTCATACGGGGTTATAGTTGTTTGCAAGCAGAAGCTAGATGGATTTCCCAAGCTCTATAGCATTGGCAGGTATGGCTTGACTGGAATAAGCGTCTACAAATTCCCGGCCCTGAAGTTTGAAGGGAAGATAGAGCAGCTTGGTATGTCTCAGGCTAAGGCAAGTTTTGGGGATAAGGGAGTATAGTTTGCGGTGTCTTTTAAGGAGATCTGAGAGGATAACTTTTACGGCTTGGGCTGCCTCTTCAAGAGATAATCTGACCGGCTCAGTTTTTTGTCCCGGTTTCAGGCACTGGTCCCCGAGAGACAGATCAATAGGTGCCAGGCTCATGTTCCCGGCCACCCTAAGAAAGAGCCTTGGACTGAGCTTGAATGCAGGGATCAAGATCTGCACTGCTTCCCGGCTCCAGGATTCAGGTGGATTCTGGTATGATATCACGGAAAGCCTCAGGTCAGCTCTACTCTTGATCGGCAGACCTGAAAAGCCCATGGTCAGGTGCCAGAAGGGCAGGAAACTGAGGTCCTTGCTCGACGCAGATATCTTCAGGGCCCCATAGGTAAGTGGAGAAAATCTTCCGCGTCTCACCAACCAGGCCCTGGAACAGTTTTGGCACAGGAGGGCTACCGCTCCGGATATGGCAGGCAGGTTGTAACCACACTCAGGGCATATAAGGGGCAGAAAGTGCAAAGGGTCTTGCCTGGAAGGTCCATCCAAGGCCTTTAACATGGCGGTGATTTCGGATTTGTCAATTTTTTGCTCAGGGCATATCCCCCAGACGCCTTTCAATATATATTTTTCTCTTTTAGGGAATTCCTTCAGGATGAATGGGGCATAGATCAGGCACTGGGTTTCACCAACAAACCGTTCAAAAAAAGCCTTGTCTTCCTCGAATTGCAATAGTCGCTTTTCTGCAATGTATAACGCCTCTTTGGCATTTCTCTGTGGTGGGATAAGGTGTTTTCCGTTTACTGCCAGGTTCAGTGTCGCAACTTGTGGACGGATTCCAAGACTTGAAGCAGTATCGATGCCTGAAAAAGCGGTTACTGTAGTATCCAGCAGGGATCCGTTTACCTGTCTTTGATCAAGTACCTTGTATTTTAGCCCTCTAAACCTCCAGTATGGAAGGTATACTAATCTTCCTTCACGCCGTGTTGTCAAATCGTTTTTGATGGGCAGTGTGTATCTAAGGGGTCCCTTGGGGACCATATAGAGATTGGTCTTGCAAAAGGAGCATGATAATAGCGGGTCTCCTGCTTCGAGATCTACCGGCCCGCCGCACTGAGGACAGTAACCCTTGGCCTTCCATGATTTGTAAGCGTTCACAGGTTCAGCCCTTAAGCTCCCCGCCACACTGGTTGCAATATATTGCCTCAGGACGGTTCTTAGAACCACACTCTTTGCAGATCTTGGAGGCGTTGGTCTGACCCGCGGTGGCCCCGCATGCAGGGCAGAATTTGGCCTTGGGGCTTAAATTTTTTCCACAAATCCCACACTGCCGAAGGACAAGAAGCTGGTGACCGCAGTGTGGACAGAATCTGGCCATGGTCTCCACTGACAGGCCGCATTCAGGGCAATGCTCCTGACAGGCATCTCGTGGCCGGCTGGCTCCAGTCCCTGTTTGAAGACCTGCAAGAAGCCCTGGGATCATTAAACCAAGGCCCATGCCTATACCTCCCTGGGCTGGGCCTTCACCTTCGGCAGCCTTTTCCAGGGCCATAGCAGTCTTCATCTGCATAAGGCCCTGAAGGTCTTTTCCCAGGATTCCCAGCCTGCTTCTATCGTCTATTGCCTGTTGTACCCCTGCCGGAGGGGTGATTGCATTCAAGTAGAGATCTCTGAGGGCAAGTCCATAGTGGGCCAGGTCGTTTGTCAATCTGTCAGACAGTCCCATGGCCAGATCTTCATACTGGCTCGGAAGTTCCAGCAGAGTCTCAAGGTGTTCTCCCAGGTAATCGTTTAATCTCGAGACTATAACTTCGCTCAGATAGTTTTCTAAACTGTCTATATTGTAACTTGCCTGTGTACCCACCAAGGTGTTCACAAAGAGTACGGGTTGGCTCACCTGGACATTGCATATCCCATGGGCCCTTAATCGAACCAGACCAAATTCCTTGTCTCTAAATGCTACCGGGTCCCTGGTTCCCCATTTTAGATTGTTAAAGACCTTTAGATTTACAAAATAGACCTCTGCCCTGATGGGACTGGTGAAGGCCCAGGGGAGAGAAAGTAATTTGGTCAGCAGTGGTATGTTCATGGTGCTCAGAGTGTGTCGTCCAGGGCCAATCGCGTCGCATGCCACGCCGCTTGAATAGAATACCGCGGCCTGGCTGTCTCGCACTATGACCTGTGCTCCAAGCTTAAATTCACCTGAGCCGATCTCAGGCAGGCGGTGGGAGACTTCAGTACCTGTTTGATCAAACCACTCCAGTACTTCTAAGAAAATGACGTTATTTATACCCATTGGGATCCTCCATGTTAGAATCAGGCATCCTTCATAGCAAGCCAAAAGTAGTTTACACTTTAGGGATAATATACCTCAAAAAATATGACTTGTGCAATTAGCTATTAGGCGTTAGGTTTTAGCTTAACAGTCCGTTTTTATACAATATTTTTAGCTAACAGCTAATCGCTAACAGCTAATGGCTGGCATCCGTCTATGTTGAAAAAGTGTAAACTACAGAATGAAGGATGCCCTATTTTCTTTACGGATAAAACACAGTTCATCTTGAGACTAAATGCAGAAAAGCGTATAAGGATTATAAGCAAAAAAACAATTACCCTATAAAAGGAGCAAATTATGAAAGCTAAAACTTGTTCTATTTACCGGTTTTTATTAAAATCCCTGTCCTGGACCATGTGGTTCAGCGTATTCACGATTTTTGTTGCATACCCTTATGGATCGGCTGCAAACGCGGCAGAACCCAAGAAAGTCATGAAAAATACCATGACTGTACTGACAGAGATTTTGAATGCGCCGGATGGTGGTATCCCGGATGAACTCCTGGCAAGATGCGAAGGACTTGCAATATTTCCCTCTGTCTATAAAGGGGGATTTGTTGTCGGGGCCAGTTATGGAAATGGCCTGATGGTTGTCAGAAATCCCAAGACGGGAAAGTGGTACGGCCCAGCCTTTTTACAAATTGGAAGCGGGAGTTTTGGCTGGCAAATCGGAGTTCAGGCAACCGACCTGATTATGGTGATAATGAATCAAAGGGGGGTAAACGCCTTTTTTAATAACAATATCACACTGGGTGGAGATATTTCAGTAGCCGCAGGTCCTGTTGGTAGAAAGTTGAAAGCCGCTACTGATCTGACTCTCAAAGCGGAGGTATACTCCTACTCCAGAAGCAAAGGCTTTTTTGCAGGTCTATCCCTTGAGGGAGCATATTTGCATCATGATTACAAAACCGACGAGGCCCTTTATGGACGGATACTGACTCCTGCAGAGATATTATCTCAGAAGACGGTTTCTGTTTCGGAGCAAGGCCGAAGGTTTCTTGAATTCCTTGACAAAAATTGCCCGTAGGACGGATGCCGGCTATTAGCTATTAGCGTTTAGCTTTGAAAAATCAGGGTATAATATTACTTGGAAATAAAAGGTAAGAGAATATGGATAATTTTGAATATCAGAATTCCACTTGCATAGTCTTTGGAAAAGGCGAAGTCTCTAAAGTAGGCAAGGTGGTAAGGCCGCTTGGAAGCAATGTCTTGCTGGTAACTGGTAAGGAAAGTCTGAAAAAGAGTGGCCTTTATCAAAAAATTAGAGGCTGGTTGGAGGAAGAAGGGATTACTATTGTGGATCTCGATGGAGTTCAATCCAATCCTCTGCTTTCAAAAACCCGTGACGGCATCAGAATGGCAAGGGACCATGGGATTCAGGCTGTCCTTGCCCTTGGCGGTGGAAGTGTCATGGATTCTGCAAAAGCAGTCGCCGCAGGTGCGGTTATGGAACAGGGAGATGTATGGGACTTTTTTACAGGGGAGAGAACTATTGAAAAGGCCCTTCCTGTGGTTACCGTTCCGACCTTGGCGGCTTCCGGTTCTGAAATGAACGGGTTTATGGTTCTTACAGATGAAAAGAGTGAACACAAGTTAGCTGCAGGTTCCCCTCACCTATACCCAAGGGTCTCCATTCTTGATCCAACAACTACGTATACTGTTCCTTCGGACTATACGGCCTATGGGGGCGTGGACGCCGTATGTCACCTCCTTGAGCCATATTTCAATGGCCCGGCCCCGAACACTCCATTGCAGGATCGGATGGCCGAAGGGCTTATCAGGACCATTATGGATGCTACTGAGGCCTGTATCAAGGCCCCTGAGGATTATGAAGCCAGGGCTACCATGATGTGGGCGTCATCCCTCGCCCTCTGCGGCTTGACCAAGGCCGGGGTAGGCGACCACCATTTTCCGGTACATCTGATAGAGCATACGGTGAGCGTACTGTTTTCTGTGGCCCATGGAGCAGGGCTTGCAGCCCTTTTGCCTGGCTGGATGTCTTGGTGGTCCAAGGATCATCCGGAGAAGCCGGCCCAATTTGGAGAACATATTTTGGGCATATCCGGAAAAGGGTTTTCAGAGAAAGCAGAAGCCGGTATAGATGCCCTAAGATCATGGTTTGATAGCATTGGTTGTCCCAAAAGTCTTTCTGATATTGGAATAAGGACTGAGGACCATGAAAGACTTGCGGAAAATGCCATGCTTCAGGCGGAGATCTGGGGCATATCCAATACCTATTCAGTTGAAAATATTAGGGCTGTTTTGGCTTATTGCCAAATACAATAAATGTTAAATTTTGGCATCCTTCATTCTGTAGTTTACACTTTTTCAACATAGACGGATGCCAGCCATTAGGTATTAGCTAATAGCACAAGTCATATTCATCCTGTCAAAAAATGGAAATTCCTATACTGTTGAATTAAGATAATGGTTAAAAAAGAAACCTGTCCTTTCAGGCTGGTAATTTTCGAGGAAGCAGGCTCAGGCAAATATAAGGTGGCTGGAATAGAGGTCTATGGCCGGGACATCACAATAGAGCAGGTATACGATATTATGCCGGCTCTGCCGGAGATCATTGACGCGCCTGAAGAATTTATCCCTGACGATTTTGAAGGCGACCTGATCCTCAATTTTCTCAAACACCCGGACCTGTCTGAGTATCTTGTTAAAATCTGTAAAACTAAGAGAATACCTGTGATAGCATCAGGGCAAAACATACCAGGAGCCATCTGCCCTTTTACGTGCTGCGGCCTTGGGCACAAGAGTCTTGGTGCCTACGGAGAGCAGTTCGGCCTGCCTGAGTATGATGTCGAGGTAAAAAACGGCCGCATCGCAGGGCTTCATGTAAGACGCGGGGCTTCGTGCGGTGCTACCTGGCAGGTCATTCCCAGGATGATCGAAGTGCCAGTGGATAAGGCACTAAGTACCATTGGAAGAGAAATTCAGTATCTCTGCAAGGCCGATGGATCGGCTTTTGATCCTATATCAGGCAAGAGTCCCCTGCACTTTGCGGGTAAGGTACACATGACCGCCCTGAAAAAGGCCTTTTCCATGTGAGCCTTCTAAAGCAGAAAAAATATATCTTTTCTTTGCGAACTTTGAGTCTTGAGCGAAGCGGGCGGTGAAAAAATATTCCCACTTACCCGCATAGCAAAGCTGGGACCATCAGCATAGCTGAAGGTTTAAGAGATTAATTAATGTGCGCAGCAGATGGGGTATTCTCAGCGGAATCATCTATATATTTGCAACCTGCTTGATAGATGCCCTTTCCCATCGGTGTTTCAACCAGTCCTCAAAAAGGGTCTGTTGCTTCTGCTCAAGTATTCGTTTGGTAATGGCATCTTTTTGCGCCGGAAAGCCAGCAATATCTCCATCTTTTTTTTCCTTGAAGGCCAAGACGTAAAACCTGTTTCCACTTTCAGCCACCTCATCAGGGCAGACTTTCCCTTCGCCCAGTGAGAGTCCGGCTTGGGCAACGGCCTGGGGCAGCTTGCCTTTGGCGGTCTTGTCTGTCCGTTTGAAAAGGCCTGTCTGCCGGATTTTCAAGACCTTGTCTTTGGCCGCAGCCTCAAGACCTTGTTTCTTTGCCGCTTCAAGTAGTATTTGGGCCTTCAAGCGGCACAGCTCTTTTGCCTTTTCCCGGACATAATCTTTTTTTACCTGCTCTTTGACCTCTTCCAGAGAGGGTGGATAAGGTGCCTTTTTCTCAAGTACTTCGGCTATAAGGATACCCTGATGTATCTGGAGCAGGGAACTCAGCTCGCCGGAATTCAGGGCAAATAAAGTCTTCAGTAGTTCAGGGTTGCCCCCTATCACAGCAGGTGTTTTTTTTTGGCTGAAGAGTTCAGTGGTTTTAAGCTCAACTTCATGTTGCTCCGCATAGGCACTGAGACTTCCAAGTTGAATTATCTCGTCATAGGCCTCGTTTGCCCGATCCCATATCATGTTTTTGGCTTTTTGGTCTTTGAGTCTGATGGCGATAGAGTCCTTTACCTCGGTCAGGGATTTTATTCTGCCCGGCTCTATCTCCTCAAGTTCTATTATGTGCCGGCCGAAACGAGTAGGAACCGGCTTGCTCACTTCCCCTTCCTTCATTGAGAATACAGCTTCTTCAAAGGGTTTTACCATCATGCCTCTGCTAAAAAAGCCCAGCTCTCCACCATTCTCAGCACTCCCGGCATCTTCAGAATTTTCCTTGGCAAGCTTTGCAAAATCTTCGCCCTTTTCGATTCGGTCACGAATCTTTTCCGCCTTTTTTTGTATTTTCCCTATACTGTCTTTATCTGCGCCTTGAGATATTTTGAGCAATATGTGTCTTGCGCGCCTGCGTTCCTTGACTTCATACTCATTCCTGTGATCCTTGTAGTAGGCATCTATCTCCATATCCGTTACGTTGGCATCATCAATATCAGACTCCTTAAGGGCCAAGTAGCGTAGCTTAGTCTGAGGTTCTGTCATGTAGTTTTCACCATGTGATTCGTACCACAAGGTCAGGTCTTGTTTTGTGGCATTTACTTCTTTTTCGCATTCTGAGACATTAATTAATACATAAGCAAGGTTGACATCCTCGTTTTCGAACATATAGTGTTCCCTTGCCTCTGCCTCAGTCACAGCAAGTCCGGAGCCCAAAAGGGCTTTTAACTTATCCGTGAGCAACCGCTGTCTGACCTGTGCCTCAAAGACGGCAGGTGTCAATCGAACCCCCCTTAGAGACCTTTCATAGAGCCCCTGGTCAAAGACTCCATCGTGTTCAAATGCAGGTATGTCGAGGATAATATTTTGCACCTCAATGTCGCTTACTAATATGCCCATGTCGCTGGCTGCCTGGCGAATCAACGTCTCATTTATAAGACCGTTAAGGACCTGCTGCTTGATATCTATCCGGTCCAAAAAACCTTCAGGGATCTGTCCGCCGAACATCTGCTTGTAGTTATCCAGCATATTGGCATGAGCAAGGCGATAGGATTCCATAAGGATATCTTCACCATTCACCTTGGTCAGAACCTTAAGTCTCTGTGAACGGAAACTTCCTACACCCCAGAAAATGAATACTATTACAATAATACCGAGTATAAATTTAATAAGCCAGGAACTTGTACTCTTCCGAATTGTGCTTAGCATTGATTATCAAATTCCTTTCTGGTTCCGCTGAAAAAACCCAATCTGCGGAGTATAATAAATAATGTTGAATGGTGAGTGAAAAGTAGTTTACATTTTTTATTTGTTCAAGTTATTTATGTAAATATTCTGTGAACCCTTTTTCCTTCCGAATTTTTCTGTAGTCGGAGGTTTATTTCTGCAAACAGGTCTAAGTTTTTTCCGACCTTCTGAACGTAACCGTTCACACTCCCTGGCAGCCAACAGGCTTTTGCATGGTTTCAACCGCGGACAAGGTTGCACCTAAATTGAGCAATTAGCCTTTAGCGGTTAGCTATTAGTTTAATGATTATAGGATGTTTTGCTATTACAAACTTTCACCCGTTGGGTGTTATTTCTAATTAACGTAATGTCTTGATTTTTCAAAGCTAAACGCTAATGGCTAACAGCTAAACGCTTAGCTTAGGTTGCACCAAAAAGCGTATTCTCAATGGATTGTGCTTTGAAATCCGAAAAAAGGCTGTTGGCTGTCAGGAGGGGGAAGTGAATGACTACATATTATTTGTGATTTACTACTCAACCTGGCAAGCAGCATAGATACCTCCCATTTGCTTTACCCTAAAGTAAAGCGCAGAATTTGGTTCGTCAAGAACCATGTTTTTTCGTGACAATTCTTTTTTTCTGCTTTGCACAAAATTGATACTTGACTTTTAATTTTTCAATTATTATAAATGCATTTAAGTTGCAATAACAAACAGATCTTATGCATAAACTCCTATTACCTTTTGAAAAAAAGAGGCGAGAATATGATTCATGTGAATCCCGGCAGGTTGACAACCGGCCCATATATCCCATGGAAGGAGCTTGAATTACTGGAAAAATGGTGGGACGCGGACATCTTCCCCTGGGGAGCCGCTGGAGCCCTTATCAAACACTACCCGGATTCTTTTGATGTGTGGTGGAACCCTGACCGGTTTTTGTGGCGTCCACAGCACACCCGTCTTCTTATTCGTCACCTTGGTCACAGACTTACAGAGTGGTGGGAACCGGATCAATTTCCGTGGAAATCCAGTACCGGTTGCTTGATACGTGATTTGAACAATAAATTTTCTGTTTGGTGGGAACCATTGCTTTTTCCTTGGGATGGCATGTGGGACGGACGGACTGCTGCGGAGCTTTTGGCAACTTACTGCACCGACGACCTCCCGCAATGGTATGACGCAGGCCGACTGGTTTGGACAGAGGAACTATGCCAAATTCTTATTCAGCGTTGCAAGGCCTATCATGCCATTTGGGCACAGGACGCGCTCCTTTTTCGCTTGCAGAGATGAAGCAGCCTCTTGATCCTGAAAAAGAGAAAGAGTTCCTCCAGCGGATACAGGCAGGAATTCTGAGAGATCCCAATGCACTGCCCCTTGGACTTGCGCTTCTTAATTTCGAAATCCGCTTTTTGGACCTGGATGAGGACATCCGAGTGCTTCGCACAGAGGACTGCTTTTACATCAACCGCCAAAGCACTTTCCTTAATAAACCTAATATAGAAGGAACAGTGACCTTTCTTCTCCTGCATGAAATTTGTCATGTCCTTTTCTTTCACGATCAGCGAAGGCGCAATCGCGATCCGGAGCTGTGGGTCTTGGCCACAGACTATATGATAAATGGACTACTTGATGAATTCCGCTCGATCTTTGATCCAAGAATGGTCCCTTACCAGACCCGATGGATATTCAGTGGAGAAGACCCGGCTCACTACAACCCCGAATTTAAAAACCTCCTGGAAGAGGAGATATATCGGTTGCTATGCGAGTCAGCCAATGTAGATGTATCACCGCCTCGTGACCTGTCTGTAGAGGAGATGGGCGCGCTCGAAATGGGGCGGCGGCGCTTTATCGGCAGACCCTACCTTGTATATTCGCGTATTCGCTACAAGAAGAAGGATATAGAGCAAAACCGGTTGGAAATACCGTCTCCTGAAGTCGATGGAATGGGTGAAGGTAAAGGAAATTTTAGTAAGGAAAAGGAAGAAGAAGAGGAAGGAGTCAGCCGGGACGACGTCTTTGGTCAGAGCCCCATATCTCCCAGTTCCGACCCGGACAAAAAACAACGGGAGGCAAGGGAATCCGCGCTTCAGCTCTCCCGCCATCTCTTCCGTGAGGTACTTCGGGGTCACGGCTCTCTGCATGCAAAGGCCGTCATGGCCATTCTCTGCGGACCAACTACTGACTGGGAGGCAATTCTGCGCGACTCCCTGCGGTTGGCACTGGACCGCTCCGCCGAAATCGCATGGGGTCGGCCCAGGGTCACCTGGCTGGCCAACATCGGCAGAATCCCATATTTGCCGGCATTTACTGATGAGTTTGTACCCGGGACAATAGTGATTAGCATAGACGAATCCGCCTCTGTAGACGATTCGGATCTTGCTAGGGTCCTGGCAGTGCTTAACGAGGTCAGAGACCGGTATAAACACATCCTGGTCATAAAACACGATACGGAAATTCGGTGGCAACAGGAGTTTAAGACCATCGGCCAAAGCGATCTGGGAGAACTGAGAATCCGGCGACATTATGGCGGCACATCGCACAGGCAGGTCTTTGATACGATAACTGATTATATGCGTTGTCGAAGCGAGGAACCTGTTTCAGTCTATTTGGCCTTTACTGACATGGAGAGCGACATCCCTGATTGTCAGGACATGCTGCCCCCATGGCTACCGAGAATATATCTGAACACCGGCAAGACAGTGCCAAAAGGACTTTGTGGAAAGATCATAAATATCCAGTGAGGAATCGTATATGAATACCGGTTTAACCCTTTCAGAGGCCATACCCTATATCACTCGCCACACAGATTCAGGCCTGACCGGCCGGACCTGGTCCATTCTTTGGCTGTCCGGCCCGCCGGGGATAGGCAAATCCGATCTCATGCGCCAGTTCTGCCGACAGAAGGGATATGGGCTCAAGGTGGTCTATATGGCCACCCTGATGCTGGAACAGATTACAGGCCTACCTATGGTTCAGGATGCCGGAAACGGCAAGCAGGTCCATTGGTCCTGCCCGGAAATCTTCAATTTTGATGTGCTTGAAATAGCGCCTGCCGACTCGAAGGTTCCTATTATCCTATTTCTGGATGATGCCCACTTGTGTAATCGCCAGATCCAGGCATACCTCTTTCAGTTGCTGACATACCGCACCATTCATGACCATCGGTTGCCTGAGCGTGTAGCCATGGTCCTTGCCGGTAATCGTTCAACGGATCGGGCGGATTTTCATGAAATCCTGGCCCCGGTTGCCAACCGGATCTTCTTTGTAGACATGAGGCCGGACGTTGACCAATGGATAAGGGACTTTGCCCTGCAAAGGGGACTCCGTCAGGATGTTATCACCTTTCTGCAGCACTATCCTGAATATTTTCTAGGTACCCCAATGGAGTCACGGGCATGGTCGTCTCCCCGGTCATGGACCTATGCTTCGCATACGTTTGACGCCTGTGGCGAGGAGCTGGATGACAAGACCTTGTTTGTAATACTCTCGGGCCATGTGGGTTCTGACGCAGCCACAAAATTCATAGAGTATCATCAGCTCTTTGCCAAGTGGGATGCACATCGGATTCTGCTTGAGGGAAATACTCCTGATATGGAACAATTGAACAAGATCCAGGCATATGCATTGCTCAGCGCCTGCGTAGCCTATCTTTTGAGACGCCTTCGAGCAGTTAATTTCCAGACCAATCCTGAACTGGATCAAGCCATGAGCGCTTTGGCCGCACTCATAATGGCCATGTCCACATATCACAGAGAAATCGTCCCCCTTGGCCTAAAGACACTTCTGCTTGCCGAAAACCAAGCCACAGGAACAACTACTATGGTAAGACGGCTTCTGACAGAGGCGGATGCAGTGGTAGCGGAACTGCTTACTGTGACCTGACCGGGGGTCTTGCTGTACCGCATGAGCGACATAGTTTTTTTGGTTTTTTTGTTTTATCTATTGACAAAATATCTATAGATAACTATTATACAGACAAGATATCAAGAGAGGACGTTATGCAATTCAAAGGCAGAAGACAAGGACGACATAAGGGTCAGGGCAGACAAAGACGAATGCTCGGCTTCCTGCAACCATGTCTGCTGGTACAACTTTACGAGCAAGATAGTCATGGATACGATTTATTGCAGGGCTTGGTCCAATTTGTCAAAAACGCTGAAGAGTATGACCCGAGCGTGATCTACCGGGTTATGCGGGATATGGAAAGCGAGGGTTGGGTTGATTCCTATGAAGGAACAGTCAGCCGCGGTCCCAGACGGCGAATGTACCGTCTCAACCCTGAGGGCAAAAAACGGATGGAATGTTGGATCAGTGATCTGCAAAAGGCCAGGTATGAA
Source organism: Thermodesulfobacteriota bacterium (assembly GCA_034718455.1). Classification (GTDB taxonomy): domain Bacteria; phylum Desulfobacterota; class Dissulfuribacteria; order Dissulfuribacterales; family UBA3076; genus UBA3076. The sequence goes on along the minus strand of JAYEMY010000376.1, from coordinate 8,875 downwards.
ATTGATAATCTGTTGGCCGTATACAGCAGGCAGAAAAAATGAACATCGATGTTTGACGTTCAGCTTTCAAAATAGTTATTCAACAAATAAAAGGAGGTGTTATACATGCCAGGTTATGATAGTACAGGTCCTATGGGCCAAGGCCCAAAGACAGGTCGAGGATTAGGAAGATGCGGCAAGGCAAAGACTGCAGGGAGTTTGGATATAGCTTCTGATGGAGTCGTGAGATTGGATGATAGCCCAATCGCCGGCCGGGGTTCAGGCCGTGGAGGCCGTATGGGTCGTCGAGGCGGTCGCGGCCGCATTTAGGCAATGTGACAATTAATCTTTGTATCCGCTCTTAATCCGGGCGATCACAAGGATCGCCACTATGGGATATTGTCGGTTCATTAATTGTAGGGCCGGGTTTCAAACCCGGCCCTACAGTCTTGCCCGGAATTTTGCCATAAGCCTTTAAGCTCGTTGAGTCGTTATTCAATTTTTGTGTTGTAACAAGCTCCTTCTTCAAACGCTTCCCAGTTCGCCCAATAAATTTTATTTTCATACCCTATAGATAAAGGCTAACAGCTAATGGCCGGCATCCGTCTATGTTGAAAAAGTGTAAATTACAGAATGAAGGATGCCTGAAAATCTATAGGTGGATGTCAAAGAGAAATAATTAACATATAGCTGACAGCTATTGAAGATAGTAATAAACTCAGAATGAATACTGAACAAGCCCTTTTAAAACTCAGAGATTCCATTACAGAACCAGAAAGTGTCCTGACCTTAACCGGTCTTATGGGTACTTCATCGGCCTGGCTGGTTGCAAGACTCCTAAAGTCCGTCAATCACCCCATACTTTGGATCACTCCCCTTCAGAAAGAGGCGGAACAGGTAGCATCAGACCTTTCTTTTTTCTCGGATTTTCCTGTTTTGTTATATCCTTGCCATGACTCGCTTCCTTTTGTGCCGTTGCTTCCCTCAACGGAGACAATATCTCAAAGAATTTCAACACTTTACCGCCTAGCCACTGAGGATGGTCCTGTTGTGGCAGTTACTCCGGCGCAGGCCCTTGTGGAACTCACGGTTCCTCCTGAAATTCTTTTAAACCATGTGGAGTATCTCCAAAAAGGAGAGGAAGTCGACCGGGAGGAATTGCTCAAATGGCTTATTGACTCAGGCTATGAACACTGCGCAATAGTCCAGTCCAGAGGGGAATTCAGTATAAGAGGCGGCCTGCTCGACATCTTTCCGCCTTTAACAACTCTTCCTGTACGAATAGACTTTTTCGCCGACTTTGTGGAAGAAATGCGCCTCTTTGACCCGCTCACGCAGCGGTCGACTGAAGACCTGAATGACCTGGTTTTACTCCCGGTCAATGAGCTTATATTTTCCCGGTCCACGCTTGAATCAATCCATGGAAAATTGGTTGAACGGGCGGCCAGGTATAATTTGCCTGCCCGGAAAGTCAATGAAATCCTGCAACAACTGGAGGCTGGAAGGTTAGTAGAGGGGCATGAGGCGCTTCTGCCGCTTTTTTATCCAAAACCCGCCTCTGTACTGGACTATATTCCTCAACAGGCCCCTATACTGATTGACAGGCCCGGAGAAGTTGAAAGTGCGCTGGAAAATTACTGGAAAGGGGCTGAACAGACATACGAATCAGCCCTTGATGAACACAGAGTTTTTTCTCCCCTGAAGTCTCTACTCTCTGATCCGGACCAACTTTCAAAACAGTTAAGTGATCATACCTGCTGGTTGTTTCAGGACATCAATCTATACGGATCGCCATCAAATTCCTCAATCACCAAATCACCAAATCACCAAATCACCAAATCCAAACTGCTGCCGACCTCAGCCCTTCAAGAGCTGGAGATAAAATCGAGCAAGCCGAACCTGACCTTGATGCCCGGAAGCGCAAAGCGGGGAGTTGATCTTATCGGACCTGTGCTTGACCGGCTCAAAGACTGGATTGAGGCGGGAGAAAGGATTGTCCTGGTAGTGTCTGGCCGGCGGCAGGGCCAAAGGATGATGGAACTCCTCAGTTTTCATGAGCTTATCAGTGATGAGGCCGGGCCTCCCATACTCTCAGCGCCTCTGACCAATGACCCGGCAGGACCCGGGCTTACGATCTGTACCGGACAACTTTCTTCAGGATTCGCCCTTCCGGGTGAGGCATACATAGTCCTTACGGAAGAAGAGCTGTTAGGCGCACGGGCCGGACGGATCAGGGGTCCTGGGAGAGAGAAAACAACCGTAAGTGATTTGACTTTTGAGGATCTTAAGCCAGGTCAACCGATCGTTCACAGGGACCATGGTGTAGGGCTCTATAAGGGCCTTGTCAGGATAGAGACCGGTGGGGTCCCGGGGGAATTCCTTTTCCTCGAATACCGCGGTGGTGACAAACTCTATCTGCCGGTAGACCGCCTGAGACTGGTCCAGAAATATATCGGGATAGAAGGTCGCGTTCTCATGCTTGACCGGCTGGGAAGTTCAAGCTGGCAACTTGCTAAGCTGAAGGTTAAGAAAGACATATCTAAAATTGCCCACGAGCTGGTTGAACTCTATGCCTCAAGAAAGGTGAGCAAGGGCTTTGACTTTTCACCTCCTGATGCCATGTTCCGGCAGTTTGAAGCCTCATTTCCCTATGAAGAGACCAGGGATCAGGCTGCCTCAATAGAAGAAGTCCTTTCTGATATGCAGAAGCCCAGACCCATGGACCGGCTGCTATGCGGAGACGTAGGTTACGGCAAGACAGAAGTCGCCATGAGGGCCGTATTCAAGGCTGTCGAAGACGGAAAACAGGTGGCTATTTTGGTACCTACCACTCTCCTGGCAGAACAGCACGAACGGACATTCATACAACGGTTTCAGAAATATCCTGTTACTGTAGAGGCCCTCAGCAGGCTCAAGACCAGACAAAAGCAGAAAGAGATCCTTGCCGGGATCAGCCAGGGCCGGGTCGATATCCTTATAGGCACACATCGGCTGCTGCAGCCGGACGTAAAATTCAAGGACCTGGGACTGCTGATCGTGGATGAGGAACACCGTTTCGGGGTTAAGCACAAGGAACGGCTGAAAAGGCTCAAACAAACTGTTGACTGCCTTACGCTTACCGCAACACCAATCCCAAGGACTCTTCAGCTCTCACTTTTGGGAATCCGGGACCTTTCAACAATCAACACCCCTCCCAGGGACCGCATACCCGTCAAGACATTCATGGCCGAGTTTGATGACTCGTTAATAAAAGAGGCTATAGAGCGGGAGATCAGCCGCGGCGGTCAGGTATTTTTTGTTCACAACCGGATAAAGGGCCTTTACAGGCTGGCAGAGCATATCCAGCGCTTAACACCTGATACCAGGATAGAGGTCATCCATGGACGAATGAAACCCGACGAAATTGAGGAGATCATGATCCGGTTTGTAAGGGGTGATATTGACTGCCTGATGTGTACCACCATAATAGAATCCGGTATAGATATCCCGTCGGCAAATACCACGATCATAAACCGGGCTGACAAGCTTGGGCTTGCCGACTTGTACCAGCTCAGAGGCAGGGTCGGAAGGGCCGGAGAACAAGCCTATGCTTATCTTCTTGTTCCTCTGATATCCGAGATGGGAAAAGAGTCCATAAAAAGGCTAAAGGCCATTATGGAACTTTCCGTGTCTGGAGGCGGATTCCGTCTTGCGATGCAGGACCTTCAGATACGCGGGGCAGGGAATATACTTGGAGTCTCCCAGTCAGGGAGTATTGCAGAAGTAGGATATGAACTCTACCTTGAATTACTGCAAAAGGCTATAGACGAATTCAAGGGGCTGCCTCAAAAAGACGAAATAGACCCGGAAGTAAACCTGAGCATACCCGCGTTTATCCCTGAAGAGTATGTCCCGGATGTAGAACAGCGTCTGCTTCTTTACCGGAGAATGGCACGACTGGAAGACAACGAAAAAGACGCGGATTTTTCACTGGAACTCAGAGACCGCTTCGGCCCGATGCCGGAAGAAGTTGCGTCTTTACTTAAGGTAATGGGGATAAAGCGCACGCTGAAGCTGCTGAACGTGATACGGCTTGACAGGAGTTTTTCCAATAAGAAAGAACGTATTGTCCTTGGTTTTGGGCCTGAAGGCCTACCTCATCCTGAAAAACTCATAGAGACAGTACAAAAAAACCGGCAGTGGCGCCTATTGCCGGACGGTAGACTAATTATTTCTCCTGAATTTGTTGAAAAAGATGGGGGTAACCTTGCAAGCATCATACAGACCTTGCAAGTACTACTAAAAATGGCTACAAAGGGGTAATTCCCAACATTATATTACATAAGTTGAGCAATTAGCTGTTAGCCATTAGCGTTTAGCTTTGAAAAATCAGGGCATTACGTTAATTAGAAATAACACTCAATGGGTGAAAATTTGTAATAGTAAAACATACTGTAATCATTAAACTAATAGCTAACCGCTAAATTTAGGTATTACTTACCGGAGACGCAAATATGATTATACCTAGTATTTTTTCCCGTACCTTTTTCGTTGTGTTGGCTGTCCTGACATTTGGGGTCTATCCGGCATACGGTATCATAATTGACAGAATAGCTGCCACAGTAAACGGAGATGTTATCACGCTTTCCGAACTTGAAGGCTGGGCCCAACCCCTGGTTCAGAAATACACTAATGAAGAAATGAGCAAAGAAGAGATAGAGACCAAAAGGCAGGAAATTTTTGCCCAAGTCCTGCCACAGTTGATAGATGATCGTCTTGCAAAGGAAGAGGCCAAAAAATTGGGCATAAAAGTAGGTGAACAGGAAATCGCGAGGGCCTTGGACCAGATATGTGAAGACAATCATATAACCAGAGATCAGCTTTCAGAAAAACTTGCATCCGAAGGCCATACATTCGAAGAATACAAAAAGGAGCTAAAGCAACAAATTGAGAGGGCAGAGCTTATAAATGCACAGGTGCGAGCAAAGATAGTAGTAACTGATGAACAGGTTAATGAATACTTGAAAGAACATCCTCTCAACAATAGCTCCAATGCCCCACTCTATATAATGCAACACATATGTGCGAAATTTGAAGAGGGTGATCCTGAATCCAGAAAGGAGGCCAGGAAACGGATCGAAGAGGCACACAATGCACTAAGCGAAGAAAAAGATTTTAAAGAAGTGGCAAGGAACTATTCCGATCTCCCATCAGGCCAAGACGGCGGATATCTGGGGGCTTTTACCCTGAAAGAGATGGCACCCTTTGTCAAACAGGCTGTAGTTAACCTTAAACCAAGCGATTTTAGTGACATAGTTGATACCCAGGTGGGTTGGCAAATTTTCAGATTAAAGGAAATAGTACAAAGCGGACAGACTGATCTTGATTCGGCTCAAATCAAGGAAATCAGACAAGAACTCTACCGCAAGCAAATAAATGTCCGGTTTGAAGAGTGGCTCGGGGAACTACGTTCAAGGTCAACCATTCAGATACTTCTTTGATTTTTTCCTGTAATATTCCGAAAAAGAAAATATGTTTAAAGAATCCTTAGGGGAACACCTCAAGCGGGAACGGGAACTACGCAGAATTTCTCTGGAGGAAGTTGCAGAAGGCACCAAGATTGCGATTTACAGGTTAAGGGCTATGGAGGCCGGCCGCTGGAACGAGTTGCCTGCTGAGGTCTTTGTGAAAGGCTTTATAAAGAGCTATGCAGAATTCATAGGTCTTGTTCCGGAAGACGTCATCCTTCGTTACCAGAAGATCCGTGCTGTTGATGAAAGTCCTGACGAGCCGACTGAGCCGGCATATAAGCTGTTATTTAATTATGTGAATAAAATCTCTCTGTTTAATCGAGACTTAATCAGTGCCGCAGCAGCGCTTTCTCTTATTCTTTTATTGCTTATACTGGTAATTTGGTTCTTTTGGCCCTCAGATGAAAAACACGAAATAGATCAAAACCTCACGCCTTCCGCAATCACTTCATCAAAAGAAAAATCTGTTGTACACTCAAAGCTCAAAGATTAAAGCTCAAAGCTATCATGATCAACCCTTTCAGCTTTTATACGGAATAACATGCCCGATATCCTCAAAAGTCCTGCATTCGTAATTTCAGGCCAGGATCTGGGAGAATCCGACCGACTCATCACCTTTTATACAATGACCAAAGGAAAAATGCGGGGCATTGCCAAAGGGGCAAAAAAGAGCCGACGCCGCTTCGTAAATGCGCTTGAGCCTTTTACCATGCTCAACCTGTCTCTGGCCCTGCCACGCACCACCGGTTTGAACAGAATCGACTCCACTGAAATCCTGGATAATTTTCCGCAGCTAAGACTTAAATTCGAATGCTATATCATGGCCAGTTTATGTTGCGAACTGGTCAATCTCTGGACAAAGGAAGATGATCCCCAAAAAAATCTTTTCAAACTCCTTCGATGGTATTTGGGTTCTCTTAATGAAGGTTTTCAACCCAAAAAGACCACTCTTTTTTTCAAGACCCTGCTTCTGACCCTGGCAGGTTATGCCCCTGATTTTGATCAATGCCTTCTCTGTAAAAAGCCACCTATGGGCGATCATGTTGTCTTCAAACTCCATGCGGGAGGATTTGTATGCAGCGGATGCCTGAAGACAGGGGGAAAAACCCATAAAATAAGCTTGGGAACACTAAAGTCCTTAAAGTATATTCAGAAAGGACCTCTTGACAACCTCCATAGACTGACTATGACAGATGCGGTACTTGAAGAGGCCTGGTCCCTCATGAAAAGCCTTCATTGCTACCATTTGGAGCGGACGCCTGCTTCTTATGGAGCCGTTAACGGCTTGAAACTTGAAATTGGAAATTGGAAAATCGGGGGAAAATTAAAGGATGTGGGTCCGTGACTGAATATTCGGTAATTTTTAAATGAATATACGTACAGGTCTTGAGACCTTTTTGGAAAATGTGCCGCCTTGGGCCAGGGGGAGAAGGCTGGGGCTTCTTTGCAACCAGGCATCGGTTGACTCACGCTTAAGACACTCCAAGGACCTGATATTCTCCGTGTTGCCAGGCAATCTGAAGTGCCTTTTTAGCCCTCAGCACGGCCTTTATGCTGAGAAGCAAGATAATATGAAGGCATCTCCTGATGCATTTGACCCGGCCCTCAATATCCCGGTTTTCAGTCTTTACGGAAAAGACAGGGAGCCTTCTCCCTGGCAATTGTCAGAGATAGACCTTCTTATCGTGGACATTCAGGACATAGGCTGCCGCGTATACACGTTCATCTGGACTCTCTACCTGGCCATGAAGGCCTGCGCCAAAGCAGGTGTGGGTATTGCTGTGCTGGATCGTCCCAATCCTCTGGGAGGTGAATCGATAGAGGGGAATCTTTTGGCTCGGGACTGTCAATCCTTTGTGGGACTCGCCTCCCTTCCAATGCGTCATAGCATGACTATTGGAGAACTAGCCAGATTTTTCATGGAAAAGCAAGGGCTGGATCTTGAATTACATGTTGTGAAGATGCAGGGCTGGAGGCGAGAGATGGACTTTGCTGCAACAGGTCTCCCCTGGATATGGCCTTCTCCAAACATGCCAACCCTTGATACAGCCGGAGTATATCCGGGGCAGGTCGTCTGGGAAGGCACAAATGTCTCAGAGGGAAGGGGTACTACCAGGCCCTTTGAGATATTCGGTGCTCCTTTTCTTGATCCTGACGCCCTGAGAAAAGAGGCAAAAAGGTGGAAACTGCCGGGTTTTGTCCTGAGAGAACAGTCTTTCGAACCGACTTTCCATAAGTGGTCGGGAAAACAGTGCAGAGGCTTTCAGATCCACGTAACGCACAGGCTTGAATACCAGCCGTATATTACGACCCTTGCCATTTTAGCTGCGGTCAAAAGGATGCATCCAAAAGACTTTGCGTGGAAAGACCCTCCCTATGAATACGAGTTCAAGCGCCTTCCAGCGGATCTGATTATAGGAGACAAGAGGGTGAGAAATGCCGTAAATGCCGGAACAGATCCAATGGATATCCAGTCTGTCTGGGCCAGGGACCTAAAAGATTTTGAGAAGGCCCGGCCGGCCTGGCTGCTATATCCGTAACCAGTGTCTGAACGAAGCGGCCTTTCAGACACAATTTGGACCGGTTTGGGGGACGGGACGGTTTGGGGGACGGAATTAGTTTAATAATTTAATTGAGTTGACTGGCTGCAGGTGTTATGCATGGGTGCTGATGTCCAACCATGTCCATGTGAGCCTTTTGCAGAATTCAGGGCTGGCCCTAATTTCGGCCACAAGCTGGTTTAGGAACGGGAGATAAATAAGTTGAACAAAAATTAATAGGGTTTTTTGTTGTATTCAAGGCGCGAGGAGCGAGCATAACGGGTTATGTGATCGACGAGCAACGAAGAAGACGGCAAAAAAGACATTAATTTGTTCAAGTTATTTATTGTACGTTCCTTAGCAAGAATCCAAAAAAGAGAATTCGTGCGAAATGTCCACACAGGGTTCTCTTCGATCATATGATCTCGGCTTGACATAATTATCCTTGACCATTAAAAATCCGCTTCATGACAAATTCAAAAGATCTCTGCTTTGACAAGGGAAAAGGTCTGCTGCCTGCAATAGCCCAGGACCATGAAACAGGTGAAGTACTCATGCTGGCCTATATGAACAGGCAGGCATGGGAAAAGACACTGGAGACAGGCAAGGTCCATTACTGGAGCCGCACAAGGAACAAATTATGGCTCAAAGGCGAGACCTCCGGCCATGTTCAGTTACTGAAGGCTGCCTACGCGGACTGTGATCTGGATACAATACTGGTAAAGGTGGAACAGTTGGGCGGTGCGGCCTGCCATAAAGGCTACAGGAGCTGCTTTTATCGAGAAGTCCGGGGAGAATCCCTGGTTATTATTGGAGAGCCTGTTTTTGATCCCAAGGAGATTTATA
>JAYEMY010000375.1:0-1509 GCA_034718455.1 Thermodesulfobacteriota bacterium | reverse complement strand
CGCTAATCTATGCGGGCGGTCTGTGGGCCAGGTCAGTGGACTTTTACTACAAATGGAGCTAAAAGACCTGATTCAGGCTTTTCCGGGCCAAATATATCAACTTAAGTGAGAGTGATTTTATGAAAAAGGGTTTGATAATTGTAGAATCCCCAACCAAAGTGCGGACCATTAAGCGCTATCTGGGCAAGGACTTTGATGTCAGGGCCTCAGTAGGCCATGTGAAGGATCTTCCCAGGAAACGTTTGGGCGTTAATGTCGAAGATAACTTTAAGCCGGAATACGAGATAATCAGTGGTAAGAACAAAATAATTAAAGAGCTTAAGTCTGCCGCATCCAAAGTGGATAACATATATCTGGCCCCTGACCCGGATCGGGAAGGAGAGGCCATAGCATGGCATATAGCAGAGGAACTCCAGGCCAAGCGGGGAAAAGCCAGACAGTTCCATCGTGTGATGTTCCACGAATTGACTGAGCAGACGATCAAGAAGGCTGTCAAATCCCCGGAGAAACTGAACAGAAACAAGTACGAGTCCCAACAGGCAAGGCGTATCCTGGACAGGCTGGTTGGATATAAAATATCTCCTTTGCTCTGGAGTAAAGTAAAAAGAGGCCTTTCAGCAGGACGTGTCCAGTCGGTTGCGGTTCGCATAATATGTGACAGAGAGAGGGAGATTCAGGCATTTGTGCCGGAAGAATACTGGACTGTTGCTGCTCAACTGGAAGGCCCCAACCCGCCTCCCTTTTTGGCAAAGGTAATTGCACTTAAAGGTAAAAAACTCTCAATTCCTGACGGAGAAAAGGCCCAGGAAGTAGTGGGAGACCTTAAATCGGCTGATTTCAGGGTTAAAAAGGTTGAGACTAAAGAGAGAAAGAAATACCCCTCACCTCCGTTTATCACCAGCACAATGCAGCAAGAAGCAGCCCGTAAGCATCGGTTTTCTGCTAAGAAGACCATGATGCTGGCCCAGAGACTATACGAGGGTGTTGATTTGGGAGATGAAGGTCCGGTTGGGCTCATAACTTATATGAGGACTGACTCTACCAGGGTGGCCAAAGAGGCGGTAAAGGAGGCCAGGACCCTTATTAATGAGAGGTTTGGCAAAGACTTCGTGCCGCAAAGGGCACCGGTTTATAAACGGGGCAAGATGGCCCAGGATGCCCATGAGGCAATCAGGCCTACCTCGGTTGCCAGGACTCCCGAAGATGTTGCGCCCTATCTGGATAAAGCTGCTTTGGCTCTATACAACCTTATATGGAAACGCTTTGTTGCTTCCCAGATGAGTCCGGCAATATTAGACCAGACCCGTGTGGACATAGAGGCCGGCCTGTATCTGCTCAGGGTTGTCGGGACTGTTGTCCGTTTTCCTGGTTTTACCGTCCTATATTCAGAGACAAAAGATGAGTCCCAAGAGAAGGGACGGAACAGTTCGGATAAGGCAAAGCCGGAGCTTCCCGTTCTGGCAAAAGATGATCTCCTGAAACTCCTGGGAATTGAACCTAAGCAACATT
>JAYEMY010000374.1:0-6731 GCA_034718455.1 Thermodesulfobacteriota bacterium | reverse complement strand
AGCAACGGCAAAAAACAAAATCTTTAAAGCAGACGACATATTATGAGAAGGAAAAAGGACCTGCCGGTTTGTCCAGCCCGAGGATTGCTCCAGGTGCAAAATCCGCCGTTGTGCGGGATGTGAGGCACTGGTCGGCTTCAGACTACACCAGGGTAGTAATTGACATGGCAGGCCCTGTATCCTTTAAAAAAGGATATCTTCCTGCTAATAAGGCCAAACATCTTCCGGAACGTGTTTATTTAGACCTCAAACCGGCCTGTATAGGGGGAAATCTTAAAAATAACATCTCTATACAGGACGGGTTACTCAAAGGAGTACGAGTAGCTCAGTTCAACCGTAATACAGTCAGGGTGGTACTTGATCTAAGGAAGACCCATAAGACCAAAATGTTTTACCTTGAGGACCCCTTCAGGGTGGTGGTGGACGCCTTTGGAGAGAATTATTTCTCAAAAATATATAAAAAGACCAGGGGCCGATTAAAAGGTGATGACCTTTCTCTCCCGCAACAGTTGGGCCTCTGCGTAAAGCGAGTGGTGATAGATGCCGGCCATGGCGGAAAGGACCCGGGGGCTATCGGGCCTACCGGCCTGAGGGAAAAAGACGTTGTGCTCAAAATTTCAAAAAAAGTGGCTTCACGACTTAAAAAAGACCTTGGCTGCCAGGTTATCATGACCAGAAAGAAAGATCGGTTCCTGCCACTTACACAAAGAACTGCCATTGCAAACGCTAAAAAGGCCGATCTCTTTGTGTCTATTCACGCAAATGCAGCTCCCAACAGGAGAGCTAGTGGAGTTGAGACCTACTTTTTAAACTTTGCATTGGATAAAGAGGCCATGAGGGTGGCAGCCAGAGAAAATGCTGCATCCACTAAAAGCATAGGGGATCTCAAGAACATTCTTAACGACATAATGAAAAACACCAAGGTCGATGAGTCCTCACGCCTGGCAGGTTATGTGCAGAAGGAAGTTGTAAAAAACCTCAGAAAAAAATATGGGAATGTAAAAAGCAAAGGAGTCAAACAGGCCCCATTCTTTGTCCTGATAGGTGCAAGGATGCCTTCTGTTCTTGTTGAAGTATCGTTTATCAGTAACAGGAAAGAGGAGAAGCGCCTCAAAAGTGACCGCTATCTGGACCGCGTGGCCGATGGAATCGTAAACGGTATAAAATCATATATCAGTGACACCAAGCTGGCCTATCTTCCTTGAACCTAAGTTGAGCGATTAGCCATTAGCGTTTAGCTTTTGGATAAAACTGTTAGCATCCTTTATAGCAAGCCAAAAGTAGTTTACATTTTTTTGGGGAGGTAATATACCTCGAAAAATATGACCTGTGCGATTAGCTACTGACCGTTAGCCTTTAGCTTAATAATCCGTTTTTATACAAAGTTTTTACCTAGCTAACAGCTAACAGCTAACAGCTAACGGCTGGCATCCGTCTATGTTGAAAAAGTGTAAACTCCAAAATGAAGGATGCCAATAAAACAGGTTGAATTTTGTTTCTCTTCTGCTAAAGTAGAGCACAATCTGTGGATTTTGAGTGTAATTCTATTGTGGTTGCGTGGTGCGGCTAAAAACCATTTTTCGGGAGGTATTTATGCATTGGGGAAACAGGGGAGTAAAAATTTGTTTGCTGGCACTGATCTCGATAGTGATTCTGGGACTTCTTGCCGGGTGTGGCAAAAAACCGGTAAGGGGAGGAGAAGAAGTGCTTGCCACTGAGCAGATCGGGGAATCCATAGGGCCTGATGGAATGCCCGGTATTGGTGAAGTTGGTATTGGTGAAACGGAAATCCCAGGCAAAGCTATGGGCACTGCTGCCGACTTTGGAGAAACTATCTCTGAGGGCAGAACCAGCGCCCCTATGCATCCTGTATACTTTGATTTTGACCTTTTCAATATCCGCGACGACATGAAACCCTTAATGGAAGAGAATGCTATGTTTCTGCTTGACCATCCGGAGGTCATAATCGAAATCCAGGGTAACTGTGATGATCGCGGCACTAATGAGTATAACCTGGCCCTTGGAGAAAGAAGAGCAAAAAGCGCCCAGGCATATCTTGTCAATCTGGGGGTAAACCCGGATCGTATAGGAACTGTGAGCTTTGGTGAGGAACTGCCTCTGGATCCGGAGCAAAACGAGGACGGATGGGCAAAAAATCGTAGAGACGACTTAGTTATAATGAAGTCGTCTAAGTAGTTTAAAAGGTTTTGATAAACTATGGCCACGCGTTGCATAGCGACGCCGTGGTCATTATTTTGCAAAAAGTGTCATTTATTAATAGGCATCCTTCATTCGCCGGTTTACACTTATTCCCCAAAAGGGTGCATTATAGAATTGAGCGCTGATGTCGAAACTGGAAACTGAAAATTTGAAATTAGGTAATGTATCTACATCTTTGTGTTTTTCCCAATTCCTAATTGCAAATTTCACTGCCAAAATAGAGGTATTGATTGCCTTATGAAAGGTCGCCTAAGCTTAATACCTGTGCTGCTGATTTTTCTGTGGACTGCAGTCCTGTGCTGTAGTGTAACTGCTGGAGAAACTGCGCAGGTAAAAATAGCTGTTATCAATATGCAAAAAGTGGTACGAAAATCCGTAGCCGGCCAAAAGGCTATGGAGAAGCTCAATAAAAAATTTGAAGGCCTGCAGAAAAAACTTAAGACTAAACAAGATGAGTTGAAGGCCTTTAAAGAAGACATCGAAAAAAAAGCCCCTTTGATGAATGAGGATGCCAAGGCAGAAAAAGAACGCGAATATAAGAAGGCCATTCGGGATTTTAAAGATCAAAGCGACGATGCTCAGTTTGAAATGCGTCAGGCAGAATCCAAAAGTATGGAGCCGGTACTCAAGGAACTTGAAAAGGTTGTAACCAGTATTGGTAAGGAAGGCGGCTACACACTCATTCTGGAAAAAAATATGCCCGGTATATATTTTAATGCCTCTAATGTCGATATCACGGACGAGGTCATAAAAACCTACGATAACGAGGTAAAATCCAAGAACAACAAGGATAAGAAATAGACCTTGAACCCTATTAAGCGATTAGCTATTAGCGGTTAGCGATTAGCTTAATGATTATCAGGCTACCAGCCCTGACAAGCAGGATATTTGCTATTACAAACATTTATCCTGTTGAATGCAGCTTCGCTGCCCCCTTTGGGATTCAACAGGGTGAACCCGTTGGGTGTCATTTCTAAGTAACGTAATGCCTTGATTTTTCAAAGCTAAACGCTAATGGCTAACAGCTTAATTCAGGTGAAAGATGCTTATGTTTCACATAGATATAGAAAAACAAAACGAACTTACACAGGAACAGATCTCTGAGCTTCAGACCATGTGGAATAGATGTGCCACGCGCATTATCCTTTCCACTACCCTTGCAAAAAGCGGTCATCCGGGTGGCTCTCTTTCTTCCCTGCACACCTTGCTTGTCCTTTACAGTATAATCAAACATCGTCCAACAGAACCCCGCTGGCTGGACCGTGACCGCGTAGTCGTTAGCATCGGGCATGTCTCTCCGTGCGTATACAGCGTACTCGCTGAATTTGGTTATTTCTCAGAGGAAGATTTCCTTACCGAGTTTCGTTGTGCTGGTTCACCCTGTTCCGGCCACGTGGAACAAACCATGCCGGGAATTGAGTGGAATACTGGAAATCTTGGCCAGGGACTTTCAGTAGGTACAGGCATATGTCTTGCCCAAAATCTTTTTGGTCGGCCGGGCAAAACAATCGTCCTCATGGGCGACGGAGAACAGCAGAAGGGACAGATAGCTGAAGCCAGACGTTTTGCAACAAAATTCAGGCAAGGAAATCTGATCGGTGTAGTCGACAGAAATCACCTCCAGATTGGAGGGTCCACTGAAGATGTCATGCCGGTCCATGTAAGGGATGAATACGCTGCCGCAGGCTGGAATGTATTGTATGTACCGGACGGCCATGATTTCCAGACCATATTCCAGGCATTGAAAAGGGCATGGGTACATGACGGCCTCGCGCCCAACCGTCCCACGGTTATGGTCATGCGTACCGTCATGGGAAAAGGTATCTCTTTTATGGAAGACAAGGCAAAGTATCATGGGTCTCCACTGCCGAAAGATGATGCCGAGGCGGCTTTGAGAGAACTGGGACAAGATCAGAATTTGCTTGAGCTGTGGTCACAAAACAGGGCTGAACACAAAATAAAGGGGTCCGGTAAAATACCAGAGGCAGCTTTCCCATCTATTGACCCTGGAGAATCTATTGTTTACGGCATTGAGACCAAAACAGACTGCCGCTCTGCATACGGCGCAGCATTAAAGGATTTGGCTCAAAGGAACAATGTTCAGGATTCCGCCCCAAAAATTGTAGGATTTAGCTGTGATCTGGAAGGATCAGTAAAAATGCAGGGGTTTCACAAGGTTTCCCCTATCGCCTTTATAGAGACAGGCATACAAGAACACCACACAGCTTCCTGCGCCGGAGCAGTGAGCAGAGAGGGATTAGTTACTTTCTTCAGCACCTTTGGGGTCTTCACCGCGGCAGAGACTTACAACCAGCACCGTTTAAATGACCTTAATGAAACCCACCTCAAAATTGTATCTACTCACGTAGGACTGGACGTTGGAGAAGATGGCCCGACCCATCAAAGTATCGACTATGTGGGACTTTTCAACAACCTCTTTGGCTTCTCTATATTTATGCCGGCAGATCCAAATCAAACTGACAGGATAGTCCGTTATCTGGCTACCAATCAGGGCAATGTCTTTGTGGGTATGGGAAGATCGAAGTTGTCAATTATTACTACAGAGGATGGAAAACCGTTTTTCGATGCGGACTATGTGTTTCGGCCCGGGCAGGCAGACTGGTTGAGACAGGGGGATAAAGCCACTTTTCTCACCTATGGCTCAGCCACATCCCATATTCTCGAAGCATGGTCAATTCTTGACTCGGAAGGCATGTCAACTGGGGTGCTCAATATGGCCTCACTCAAGCCCATAGACAAAGAATCAATACTCGAGGCAGCCAAGAAAGGCCCTCTCTTAACGGTTGAAGACCATGTGGCTCACACAGGCTTGGGGGCTATAGTGGCGCAAGTACTTGTAGCGGCAGGCGTATACCAGCAGCTCCTCACTCTGGGAGTGACACACTATGGTTCTTCAGGCAAGTCGGATGACCTGTATCGCGTTCAGGGCCTTGATGCCGAAAGCCTTGCCAAAAAGATGAGAGACCTCTTAAGTTCAGAAATTGTCAAATAGTTGAGTCGTTGAGGAGGTTTCCCTCGACTTCAACAACAAAATTCCGCCAATTTTTCTGATCAAACTGATTCATAGTAATCATTCACTTTCCCCCCTGACAGCCAACAGCCTTTTTCGGGTTTCAAAGCACAATCCATTGAGAATACGCCTTTTGGTGCAACCTTGTCCGCGGTTGAAACCCTGCAAAAGCCTGTCGGCTGCCAGGGAGTGTGAACGGTTACGATTCATAGTACCCCATTGGATTGATGATTGCTCTATTGTTCTATTCTCATACCTTCTCCATTCAAAACCCACAAATCAACAATCAAAAAAACAGACCTGCCACGGAAATTTTTAACATATTAAATAATTCGGTCGATAAAGGCTTTAGGGTATTTAATACGGGAGTCTCATTTGAGAGTATATGCGTCTTTAATACAGAATGACCTTTTCTGTTTTGGGGAGTTTAAGCCTTGGCTGATTTAGTGCTGACCACCTCAGTCCTGGAAGAAACCAGAGTACAGATAGAAAACACCCTCATTAACGCGGGCGTTAATAATGTGCTCCTGATTGATGAAGCGGGCAATATAGTAGTTGCTTGTGGGCGCATCACCGACAACCTGGATACTACATCTCTTGCTGTGCTGGCAGCAGCTAACTTTGGCGCCACTTCACAGATTGCAAAGCTGATAGGAGAAGACAATTTTACGCTCCTGTTTCATAAAGGCAAAAAAGACAGCATACACGTTACGCGAATAAGCACTGATTTGATCCTGGTAACAATTTTCGGAGACAATGTCTCTCTGGGCTTGATCAGGCTGAGAGTAGCACAATTGGCAAAATCTATAGAAAAGACATTTGGTCAAAAATAAATAACAATGGCGCTAATAAATCTCAGCAAAAGGGAAATACACTGCAAGATAGTTTACTACGGTCCCGGACGATGCGGGAAGACTACGAATTTGCTCTACATATATAATGCCATGAATAATAAAGCCCGTGGCAAAATGTTGACCATTGAGACAAAAGGAGAGAGGACGCTTTTTTTTGATCTTCTTCCTTTAAATCTGGGGAAAATAAATGGCTTTGATATAAGAATTCAACTTTATACAGTACCTGGTCAGACAATTTATGAAGCAACCAGAAGACTGGTTCTTAAAGGTGTGGATGGTCTGGTCTTTGTTGCCGACTATCTTAAGGTACGGCATGAAAAAAACATAGAAAGCTTCCAAGATCTCCATCGCAATCTCCTTGAGTACAATCTAACCTTGAAAGAAATCCCTATTATTCTTCAATTTAACAAATGTGACATGGTGCCGACACCCATACCCACATTGACTAAAGAAGAGCTTGAAATAGATCTGAACAGAGAACTTAATACAAAAATTTTTGAAGCAGTGGCTACTAAAGGCATAGGGGTCTTTGAAACCCTGAAAGAAATAAGCAAAAGGACCGTTCACTATGTGGCGACAAAACACCTTTTAACTAAATAAATTGAGCGATTAGCCTTTAGCGATTA
>JAYEMY010000373.1:0-1523 GCA_034718455.1 Thermodesulfobacteriota bacterium | reverse complement strand
ATCCCCTCGTCAATATGAGGTGATACACTTCTTAAAACTATGAAGATTGTCTCTCAGAAAGTCAAGAAAATATTTTTTGGCTTTTGAGAAATTGTAGAGAGCTTCAGCTTACGGAAAACTAACCCGCTGGCCAAAAACTTTACCCGAAGGCCGCCGCAGGTCTTCCGGTCGTCGGCTGAATTTGGAGGGAGGGCATAGTAGCCAGTGAAACGAGCCCAGTGAATAGAAAGGCGGGAGGTCTCACACTGGTGAAGGGCCTGAACGGTGGCCCCAGCCGAATGACGATTAATTTCTGGGGACTCTGTCCCCAGACCCCTGAGGTTTATCGCTTGGATACCAATCCCGAAGAGGTTAAAAGATGGCAACAGTCGTTTCCCTCTTCGGTTTTGGTCCTTGCCTCGGCGATCGGCGCAAAAAATCTAAATTCAATTAGGTCAGATGAAAATCACAGGAGTATTTTGGTAGCTTAAATTTTATGAAAATCGGTCTTGACATGGGGTCCACTTTAATTTTCAAATTCCTTCCGAAATGACATGATTCGATAACATCTTGATTTTAATGTTTTATTCCAATAATCATGTCACGCCAAAAAGGCTTCCTCCCAGGGATCGGCAGGTTTCTCACGGGCTGATTTCATACAGATGCCTTGGGAAGATGGATTGAAAAAGTGCTCCCCTTTCCGGGGATACTCTCAACAGCCACGCGGCCGCCATGGGTCTGGGCGATGTGTTTGACAATGGCAAGGCCAAGCCCTGTACCACCCATTTGGCGACTCCTTGCCTTATCCACTCTGTAAAACCGCTCAAATATACGTGGCAAGTGTTTTTTTTCTATGCCGCAGCCCTGATCATGTACGCTGATAATGATTTCATTTTCCCTTTGAAGGGCCTCTACTCGAACGGCGCCCCCATCGTTACTGTACTTGATGGCATTATCAATAAGGTTCACAATGGCCTGTTCAAGGAGTGGCGGATCTATTTTTGCGAGCATGTCTTCAGCACAAGACAACTCAATTTCTATTTTCTTGGCCATTGCGCCGGCCTTGCAGACCTGGATCGCAGTCTCGATCAAATCCTTTAGCCTGCCCTCATCCAGCACGACTTCTTCTCTTCCGGTCTCCTGCTCAATCCTGGAAAGACTCAGAAGATCTTCAATAATGGCCTCAAGGCGATCTACGTGTTTGCCGATAATTTCCAAAAACCGTTCGGCGTCCTCAGGATTCTCCAGTGCGCCATCCCGGAGAGTCTCTACAAACCCCTTAATGGCTGTAATCGGGGTCTTTATCTCATGGGATACATTGGCAACAAACTCGCGCCGGATCTTTTCAAGTTTTAGAAGGCGTGTAACATCATTCAAAACGATAAGTGCGCCGATTTGATTCCCTTCTGCATCACGGAGCAACGTGCCGTGCCCATTAAGAAACTGCTCGCTATCAGTGGACAGGACAATATCCTTTTCAACCGCCTTCTGGCTGGACAATGCATTTTTCACAAATTCTTGAAGGACGGTATTCCTTACCATCT
>JAYEMY010000372.1:0-1529 GCA_034718455.1 Thermodesulfobacteriota bacterium | reverse complement strand
TATTTGAAAACCGTTTTTATCTGGAAATACAGGAAAATGATATAGCCGAGCAGACAATAGTGAACCAGGGTTTGGTGGATCTTGGTAAAGAACTGGGGCTCCCTGTGGTTGCCACTAATGATTGCCATTACCTGACCCCTGAAGATGCCAAGGCCCATGACGTCCTGCTGTGTATACAGACTAATAAGACAGTTAATGATACCAACAGGATGCGTTTCTCCACGGATAAACTCTACTTTACTTCTCCCGAGGAGATGGCCGAGAGATTTAAAGACTATCCTGATGCCGTGGCCATGACGGGTGAGATAGCTGAGAAATGCAATGTAGAGCTGGAACTTGGAAAACAGCATTTTCCTCTCTATCCGATAAAGAAAGACGAGACCTACAGCGGACTTTTTGAGGCCGTTGCCAAAAAGGGTCTTAAGGAGCGTTTTCTGGAGGATGGAATCCACGAAGAAGAACAGGCCCAATACAGGGAAAGATTTGAGATCGAGATATCTGTCATAAAGGAAAAGGGTTTTGCTTCCTACTTTCTTATAGTTGCTGATTTTATTAACTGGGCAAAGTCTCAGTCCATACCGGTCGGACCGGGCAGGGGCTCTGCTGCAGGCTCCCTGGTGGCCTATGCCATGCGGATTACAGACATCGACCCGGTAAAGTACGGCCTTTTTTTTGAGAGATTTTTGAATGTTGAGCGGGAATCCCTGCCGGACATAGATATAGATTTCTGCATGAACCGCAGGGATGAGGTAATTCAATATGTTACGGAAAAGTATGGTGGTGAGGACTTTGTAGCCCAGATAATCACATTCGGTCAGATGAAGGCCAAAGCAGTAATCAGAGACGTCGGCAGGGCCCTTGGAATACCTTATCAGGAAGTGGACCGCATAGCCAAGCTGGTCCCTGACCAGCTCAATATTACCCTTGAGAAGGCCGTCAAGCTCGAACCGAAACTTGATCAACTTGAGAAAAAAGACCCGAAAATAGCGGAACTCCTTACCGTTGCGCGATCCCTTGAAGGTCTTCCGCGCCATGCCTCAACTCATGCGGCAGGAGTGGTTATCTCAGACAAACCCATGGTGGAATATCTGCCCCTTACCAAAGGTCAACACGGCGAGACTGTCACCCAGTTTGCCATGAAGTATGTGGAAAAGACCGGGCTTATCAAGTTCGACTTTCTCGGGCTGAGGACACTGACTGTAATAGATACGGCCCTCAAGCTTATCAAAGAGCACTCTGGGACGGATATTAACCTGTCCAAAATTCCCCTGGACGATCCTGAAACTTATAAACTCCTGTCAAACGCGAATACCACCGGAGTATTTCAGCTTGAAAGCCCGGGCATGAAGGACCTTTTACAGCGCATGAGGCCCTCCGGCTTCACAGACATAATAGCCCTGGTGGCCCTTCACCGGCCGGGACCTATGGAAAGCGGCATGGTGGACCAGGCTGTAAAGGCCAAAAACGGAGAGGTTGAAGTAACCTATCTCCTGCCGGAGCTTGAGCCTATTCTCAAGGAGACATATGGG
>JAYEMY010000371.1:0-6753 GCA_034718455.1 Thermodesulfobacteriota bacterium | reverse complement strand
GCTTATGTACAATTAACCACAAGGTACAAACGGGATATTCCGGAACTGTTCAAATACAATGTGTTTTGTATAATCAGCGACGGAGTGAATAACAAGGCTGGTTCTTTTTTTGCTCCTTATGAATTTTGTAACCGTTCACACCCCATGGCAGCCGACAGACTTTTGCAGGATTTCAACTGCGGACAGGGTTGCACCCAAAGGCGTATTCTCAATGGATTGTGCTTTGAAACCCAAAAAAGGCTGTTGGCTGTCAGGGGAGGGAAATGAATGATTACTTCGTTATGCCTTCAGTCTGCCGGAGAGTTTCTGCAGCAAAATCATTCTATGACGTTTGTGTATCTCAGTACCGGAATTCTCGACTCTGTTTTCGATTCTCAGGTATTACCGGTACTGAGAAATATGAGCAGGAAGGACTGCCGGGTTGTTCATATAAGCTCGGAGCCTTTTCTCTCTAAGCGATCTGATGCCTGGGAGGAAAAGGCGGCTTTTATAGGCAAAGAGCCATTCGAGACAATTTATCTGAGAAAGCTTCCAGAGCTGAACCGGTTGATTCTGAAATTCGAGGCCAATCGAGTCCGCCGCCTGTTGAGTAGATATACAGAAGGGCCTGTGGTCGTCCACGCCAGAGGGCACGTCAATGCGTGGAAGGTGTGTGCGCACAACCATGGCTGGGCGGTTCTTGCCGACTTAAGGGGGGCTGTCTGGGACGAAAAGGCACGCACTGAACCAGCACCCTTCCAGATCCTGCGCGGCCGTTCTACAAGGGATTTTTTTCTGGAAATCGAGCAGGATGTGGTCAGGAAGGCTGACAAGACGACATGTGTTTCAAAAATTTTCAGGAGACACCTTCAGTCGCACAATCCTTCTTCAAATATCGCTGTTATTCCCACCTTTGTCGATGATGTAAGGTTCAGGTTTAATCCTGAAGCCCGCAGAGAAATTCGCCATACACTCGGCGTTGAAAACCGGCCGATCTTTGTATTCAGTGCCGGTAGCGCCAATTGGCAGATGACTTCGGACTTGATCAAATGGTGTGCCGGGATCTCTGATCTATGGCCTGAAAGTTATTTCCTTGTGCTTTCTCTTATACCGGACAAAGCACATGCTCTGGCCACCAAATGGCTTCGTCCCGGGTGCTTTCTTGTAAAAAGAGTAGCATATACTAAGGTTGGCAGGTACTTGAGTGCAGCAGACATCGGCATTCTGTTCAGGGATCAGTCATGGACAAACCGTGTTGCCGCACCTACTAAATTCTCGGAGTATGCGTGCTCCGGCCTTCCGGTCTGTATTACCGGGGGGATAGGCAATACTGAGGAATATGTGAGGACCACCGGCTCCGGAGTAATAATTGATTCTGTAAAGGAAATCCCGAACACAAACAGTCTTCGTGAGCTTTTAAACATCGATCGTAAAAACTCGTCCCGGAAAGGCCTCAAAGAATATGGCAGAACTCGCTGGCTAAACGTATTAGAAAGAGAGTACGCCCTGCTGGCAACAGGGTAAAGCGTGCTCATTATCAAGGAACCCCTTACAAAACTCCGTCTTTGGTAGGAACTGCCGTTCCGAGATCAATGTCCCGATGGCTACATTGCTCGTATGTCTATAAACTGCAATCATGACAGAATAGTCATAAACCACTGCTTCCACGCGTTGCCGAAAAGGCAAAATACAACGGTACAAACACGATATTGCTTTCCGGCAGTTCGGCATAAGGGCGTGCGGAAAACACAATACCCTTTGAAGACCTTCGATACGTCTGTAAAAAAAGATGCAAGCTCTTCAGCCTGCCGGAAACGCCGCTTTTCACCTCTATAGGATATATCCTTCCATCAATGACTGCCACGTAATCTACCTCTGCTGAACTGCTCTTTGCCCTTCTCGACCAGTAGTAAAGGTCCTCCTTCTGAGATAATACCATCTCCTGCCCGACAAACTGCTCTGCCACGGCTCCGCGGTAAATGTTGAGCAAGTCCGCCTTCCCGTATTCAACATTTATGGGCATGCCCGTAAGATGTCTCATAAGACCAATATCAACCATCAATGCCTTAAAGATCTTCTCAGCAGCAGTGGCCCCAAGGGGCAGTCCGGACGGATCAACCGACGGCACTTTCTTTATGATGTTTGCCAGGCACAGCAAGTCAAAGGCTTTTTTCAGGGTTGGATTTGAGTAACCATCAGCAAGCCTGGAATATTTTATCTGTTGTCCAACGCCCCGCGATACTGTTGTGAGTATGCCATTGAGGCAGTACTTATTGGCATGTGGGCTATATTTCGAAAAATCCATTCGATAAGTATCACAGATCTCAGCCTGCACCTCAAAAGATTCCTGCATTGATCCGGTTTCAACATAGGCCACTACACTTTCGGGCATCCCTCCCACAAAAAAATACCCGCGGAGTTTCTCACAAAGAAATTCGTGGATTGTCTCCGAAACAAGTCCGGGAGGGCCAAGAATGACATTCGCGGCTTCATCATTGCCGGTTGCCTGAAGGTATTCTGAGAAACAGAGTGGATGAAGGCTGCAAAACTGCACTCTTCCGACCGGGAAAGAGATATCTTTCATGGCAAATTCAAGGAGTGAACCGGCTGCAACCACATGCAAATCGGGCAATTCCTCGTAAAAATAGCGAAGGGCAGTAATTGCCCTCGGGCATGCCTGGATTTCGTCTATAAAAAGCAGCGTTTCCCCCGGGACTATTTTCTGATGCAGCAAGATTTCCAAATCTCCACAGATACGTTTTGCGTGAAGATTGCCTTCAAAAACGCGATGCCAGTCCGGATTACGTTCCAAATTCACAACCGCAACAAGATCAAAACAATCTTCTCCGAATTGTTTTACTGAATATGTCTTCCCGACCTGCCTCGCTCCCCGGACAATGAGGGGTTTTCGACGCCTTGCTTTCTTCCATTTCTTGAGTTCCTGATCAATGAATCGTTTCACAAATCAATACCAACAAATATTTTTGGGAATGTTTTCAAAATACAAGGTTAATTTAAACGACATCCTTTAAAAAAGCAAGGTGTCGAAAATCCCCATATTCTGGGAAGCGCAAAATAAAAACACTACCAGTTAATCTGTGGAATGCCTACCCGCTCGTGCCTTGCAATGGCAGGCGGGCGAAGCCTATTTTTCTGGAGTAGCTCCGGAAGATCATATGGGGTGCCTTTGCGTGAGAAAGAAATAAAAGCTTGGGGTACGCAGTGTAGCTATCTTGCCTGATAATTACAGAGCGTTTAAATTACCTTTTCTGCTATGTCTTGTAAAAGGCTAACGTACTTCGAGCCTATCTGTTCAAGGTCAAATTCCTGTGCCCGGAGTTTGGCCTGTGCTTGAAAATGTGTCCTCCGGGACTCGTCACTAAGTAAACCCTCAACGGAATGGGCCAGGGCCTCCGGGTCATCCACCGGTACCAGAATACCATATTCATTGTCACCCAGGATTTCACGCGGTCCTGTTTGACAGTCCGTGGCTATTACCGGGCAACCACATGCCATCGCTTCCACCAAGACATTAGGCCAACCCTCGTGTCGAGAGCACAGGACAAGGGCCTTGGCCCTGGCCATGAACGGGTAAACGTTATCCTGCCAGCCGGGCAAAATAACAGAATCGGCAAGATCCAGATCCTTGACCATGGCTTTGATTTGTTCCTTGTCAGGCCCGTCGCCCACAAGGATCAACTTCAGATTCGGGTGGAAGGAATATAATTTTCTAAAAGCATTGAGCAGGATATCATGGGCTTTCTGATTTACATTCAGCCGTCCCACATGAAGCAGGTAGTCAACAGGCAGGGCCGTGGATGGTTCCTTTTTTGACCTTTTTGCCATAGACACCATGTCCACGGGATTTGGAATCACTGTTATTCGCGGAGCATCCAGCTTGTAATCCGATACTATGATTTTCTTAATTCCATTAGACACGGCAATTATCCGAGCAGCCTTTGGATAGAGCCGGTCGGATGTTTGTGAAATCACCTTGCCCAACAGACCTTTGTTCTCATACTGTTGCCTGGGATTTATACGCTGGGAGATAACGGTCCCGTGACCTGTAATATATGAGGCCAGGATATTAATGATATTTGCCTGCTCGAGGAAACTTAGAACCACCCTTGCCCTATGTTTGCGGATTAGTCGTGCCAGAACCAGGATATGATAGGGGATGCGGATGACATGGGCTGTGTGGCTGCCAAGCTGTCCGGAAAACGCCACCACCGGCACCTCTGTCGGCACCGGATATGACCGGCGGTCTTGAAGCAACGCCAGAGTGAGGTCAAAGTGCCGGGCCAGATGCGGGAGCAAGGTGGAAGCCACCCGCTCGGCCCCGCCACCTGATAGAGACGGGATAAGGAAAATGAGCTGTTTTTTCCTCATCAAATACCCTGCCACCACTTATACCATGCGTGCAAAAAGAGCAAGAGCCAAAGGCGGTGTCCGTGATCCGTGCGTCCGTATTGGTGGTCTTTCAGCAGTCGTCTTGCCTCGTCCCTGTTAACCAAGGCTCCATTGGAGCTTGATAATACGACATCCTCATAGACAGCCTTGAGAGATCCCTGGAACCAATCTCCCATAGGGACTGCAAAGCCGTGTTTCTGTCTCTTTAGCGGTCCTGGCGGAAGATCTTTTGCAAATGCCTTGCGCAATAGGTGTTTGGTGGTCAAACCCTTCAACTTGAAACAGAGAGGCAGGCGGCAGGCAAATTCCACGACTCGATAGTCCATAAATGGAGAGCGAACTTCCAGGGAATGGGCCATGCTTGCCCTGTCCACCTTGGTAAGGATATCGTCCGGCAGGTAGTGTAAGATATCCGAGCGCATCATAAGCTCTATCGGGTTTATCTGTTGATCTGTCGACATTTCAACATATTGGTGTTTATATTTAGCAGAATCCTGCTCCGTATCAATGAGAATGGCAAGATCCTCTGTTTTGAAATAGGCAGGATAGATATCGTTCGGATCTTCAGTCACACGCTGGTCCAGGTCCACGAAGAGACGCAATTTTTTGATGAGACTATGGTCGTAATATGCAGTGCCCTCGGGCAGGCGCTTTATGACGGCTGCCAAGCACTTCTTGCGCACTGATTGCGGAAGCTTCTGATACCACGCCAGCAGACGGCGAGCCACATATCGGCGATAGCCGCAGAACAGCTCGTCCCCACCATCACCTGAAAGGGCTACGGTAACATGACGGCGGGTCTCCTGACAGAGATGCCATGTCGGTATGGCTGAAGAGTCTCCATAGGGCTGACCATAGTGACGAACCAGATCAAAGAGTAAGTCCCCGGCCTGTAAGGCCTTGCGGCTTTCATGGTGAACCGTGCCCATATAGTTTGCAACCTGTTTGGCAAATGGACTTTCGTCAAAGCTCGCCTCTTCAAACCCGATTGCAAAGCTGTGGATGTCCGTTTCTCCGAGATCCCGCATAGCTGCAACAATGACGCTTGAATCCAGACCGCCGGAAAGAAAGGCCCCAAGCGGGACGTCGCTTCTCAGTCGAAAGTATACCGCAGAGCGAACAAGGTCGCGGAGTTCTTCAGCAAGTTCGGACTCGGCTCTTTGTTTCCACCCGGAGTCAGGCAGTGGAGGGCTCCAATATGGCCGGACTTCGAGTTCGCCCTGGCTGTATCGCAGGAAATGGGCAGGTCGTAGCTCCCGGACCCCCTGGAATATGGTGTCAGGGGATCTAATGAAACCATGACGCAGGTACTGGATGAGAGCAGACGGACGAATGGAAAAGTCCAGAGGCAAATCGCGCAAAGACTGGAGTTCGGATGCAAAGGCCATCAGACCGCCACGACCTTGCCCGAAGAAAAGAGGCTTTACGCCCATACGGTCCCTAGCGGCAAAAAGGACCTGCTCTTGCCTGTCCCAAATTGCAAAGGCAAACATGCCGTTCAGGTGTTCAAGACAGCCAGGACCATACGTGATGTAAGCGGCTAGCAGGACCTCCGTATCTCCTTTTGTCCTGAAACGTATTCCACGTTTTTCCAGGTCTGTACGGAGCTCCGGATAGTTATAGATCTCACCATTGAAGACCAGGATATAGCGGTCGGTTAGGTCCTGCATAGGCTGGATACTACATGCCAGATCTATTATGGAAAGGCGGCGGTGGCCAAGGGCAACACCAGGTCCCTGCCAGAAGCCTTCAGCATCCGGTCCGCGGTGTACCAGGCGGTTGGCCATACGGTGCACAGCAGACGGAAGATCAATAGCGCTCTTGTGATTATAATCAATGATGCCGCAGATTCCGCACATTTAGTTCAATATTATTGAGAAACCGTTACTTTATTTTGGACTATTGTTAACTAAAAATAGAAAGGGGCGGCTATGCTTAACTTCCAGGCCCGATCCGCACATTACGATGATTTCAATGCTTCCACATATAAATGACTATACAGTTTAGCCGTATTATCCCAGGTCAGCCCCTGTTCCTGCATCCATTGCCGGCCTGCAAGACCGGCTGCTGCGAGATCCATTTTCCCGCCAAGCAGGGCAGCCAGCGCGCCTGAGAGTACATCCGCGTCTCCTGGAGGCACCAGCCAGCCGGTTTGACCGTGTTGTACCAGCTCGCGAGTTCCTTCGATATCAGTAGCCAGCACAGGCAATGCCGCCGCCATGGCTTCGAGAACCACGTTTGGCCTGCCTTCTCGATAGCTGGGGAGAATAAGGATATGGTGATCATTCATGAGCTGTGGAATTCCGTCAGGCGATACGCCTCCAAGGAAGCGGATGTTTGTATTAATCCCCAGCTCTATTGCAA
>JAYEMY010000370.1:0-6854 GCA_034718455.1 Thermodesulfobacteriota bacterium | reverse complement strand
CTGGTTCCGTAGCCCTTGCATCAGTGACAGCCCTTAAAAGAAATAAAGAACATAAAAGGTGGTTTGAAAACGGGGATCTTGAATTTAAACTGGCGGCATAGAAAATGGGATATTCCTAACCGCACAGCTTGACAATTTATCAGATGATAGCATATAAGATGCTATACTTCAAAAACTGAGGGAGGCAGGGAGATGAGCACGACAAAAACAAGTACAGCCAGGGCTTTACTGGATCCTGAAGTCAAGAAACAAGCTGAGGCCATACTTAAAGAATTGGGGCTGTCAGTTTCAAAATCATTCGAGCTATTCTACCGACAGGTTATTGCCCAGCGTGGATTGCCGTTTGAACTTCATGTGCCAAACGAAAAGACCAGGAAGGCGATTGAGGACTCCAGGCAGGGTAAGGGCAAAAGATTTTCTACAGCTCAAGAACTGTTAATTTACAAGCTGTTTTTGCGATAGGTCACTTGAATCTAATTTGAGCGATCAGCCTTCAGCGGTTAGCTATAACTCAGGGTAAGATGTCTGGATTCCTCCTTGATCGCCCCAACCCATGTTATCTGAATCACAAAATGGTGGGGATTTCCTGTCAACTGCTATACTTTAAACCAGCGGCGGACAGCCTTGTGAAGCTCCATGACCACCAATACAGTCAGTGCTAACCCCAGCAGGTCCAGCCAGCATTGCCCGGATACCGGCTGGATGCGCAGGACGTCGCTGATCCAGGGCATATACATGGCGCCGATATGCACTAGTTGCGCCGCCGCCGTACCGAACAAAAGCAGCGGATTGCGCAAAGGATTAAGCCTGAACGCCGAACAAGTCTCGGACCGGCTGTTGAATATATGGACATTCTCAAACAGCACCATGAGCAACAGAGTGCCGTTACGCGCCTCATCCACAGTGTAACCGCTGTTCAGGAGCCACTGAAAAAGAAAAAAGGCAACGCTGCCCATAACCAGCGCCGAGAGGACCACACGCTCAACCATAAGCTGGTTGAAGATGGGTTCCCGCGGCGGTCGCGGCATATGGCGCAATTCGTCACCTTCGGCCGGTTCGAAGGCCAGGGCCACATCCTGGATACCGTTGGTCACCAGGTTCAGCCAGAGCAATTGCACCGCCAGCAGCGGCAGGGGCAGCCCGGTCAGCAGAGCCAGGATGAAGAGTACCAACTCCGCGGCACCGGTAGAAATAAGAAGAAAGATCACTTTACGCACGTTGGCATAGGCTACACGGCCTTCCTCGATACCGGCCACGATGGAGGCGAAGTTGTCGTCGGTGAGGATGAGATCGGCCGTCTCCCGGGCCACGTCAGTCCCGCTTTTCCCCATAGCAACGCCCACTTGGGCCGCACGCATTGCAGGCGCATCGTTGGCGCCGTCGCCACTGACTGCTACGAAATGTCCGTTCCGTTGCAGGGACTGCACGATGTCCAGTTTCTGTTGAGGCTCCACCCGGGCAAAGACCCTGGCACGGCGGGTGAGCCTGTCCATGGCGGCGTTGTCTGCTGCCTGCCTCAGTTCCGGGCCTGTGACGACCTGTTCTGGGGAATTTGCCAATTCCAATTCCCCGGCAATGGCCAAGGAGGTGGCGGGGTGATCGCCTGTGATCATAGCCACCTTAACGCCCGCTTTCCGGCAATCCATCACGGCGGTCTTAGCCTCAGCGCGCAACGGATCGATCATGCCAACCAGGCCGATCAGAGTCAATTCTTTCAGGTGCTCTTCTGAGAATACCTCCTGCGGGCCCAATGAGATTTCTCCCGCAGCCAGAGCAATGATCCGGTAGCCCTTGCCGGCCATACTATGTGCCTGCTCTTCCAACAACGATTGATCCAGCTTCACCGCCCGGCCCGGAGCGGACATGGTGCTGCACATGGGCAACAGCCGTTCCAGCGCGCCCTTGACAAATGCGTACTGCGCGCCGTTGACTTCATTCAGGCCGGCGGAGAATAGACGTTCCGATTCAAAAGGAATGGAGGCTATCTCAGGAAAGGCGTTAGCGGTTTCCGCCTTGATAATCCCGGCCTTATGGGCCATCACCAGCAAAGCCACGTCAACGGCATCGCCGTGGTGGGCCCAGCCATGGTCACGATGACCGAGAAAACCCTCGTTGGCCAGGACCGCAGCCCGGCACAACGGTTGCAGGAGCGTCTCTTCCTCTGGTGAAGGCGTGCCCCGTGAAGTGATGATAGTCCCTTCCGGTTCAGCGCTCTCCCCGGTCACCTCCCATACTTCGCGGCCGGGGAAGGCGATGCGGCGCGCAGTTAGCTGATTCACTGTCAGAGTGCCGGTCTTGTCTGTGGCGATAAAGGTGCAGGAGCCCAGTGCCTCCACGGCTACCAGCCGGCGGACAATTACGTTGCGCCTGGCCATACGCTGCATGCCAATAGCCAGCGCCACCGTGAGCGCCACCGGCAGGCCCTCGGGAATGGCCGACACGGCAAGGGCAACTGCGAATAGAAAAATCTCGCCCAGAGGCATATCGCGCATCAGCATTACCCCTGCCATAAGCAAAGCCGCCACACCGACCAGAATGGCCACCCATTGGGTGAACTTCTCCATCCGGACCAGCAGCGGTGCCTTTGCGGCCCTTTTGTACAGCACGGCCTCTGCGATGCGTCCCAGTTCCGTATC
Organism: Thermodesulfobacteriota bacterium; assembly: GCA_034718455.1. Taxonomy (GTDB): domain Bacteria; phylum Desulfobacterota; class Dissulfuribacteria; order Dissulfuribacterales; family UBA3076; genus UBA3076. The sequence goes on along the minus strand of JAYEMY010000370.1, from coordinate 4,218 downwards.
CAGAGCCGTACCCACTACCACCCCCAAGCCCCGTCCCCTGTTTACCATAGTACCGGCAAAGGCCATGTTGATCCGGTCTCCCAACGCATTGTCCGCTGTCAGTATCTTGTCCGAATCTTTCATCACTGCCACAGACTCACCGGTGAGCAGGGACTCATCCACCTCCAGGTCGTGACAGTCGAGCAGGCGTAAGTCAGCAGGGATTCTGTCACCCGATTCCACAAGCACGATATCGCCGGGAACCAGCTCGTCCGCGTTGATCTCGCGAGTATCGCCCTCGCGCAGCACCCGGCTATTGCTGGTCACCAATTGTTGCAGTGCCCCGGCCGCACGTTGGGCGGAATACTCCTGGATGGTACCGATGATGGCATTGACCAGCAAGACAGCGCCTATAAAACCGGCGTCGGACCACTCCCGGATCGCCAGGGAGAACAGGGCGGCCGCAACCAGGACATAGATCAACGGGTTTATGAACTGATGCAGGAAAACACGGGCGATACCCGGAATTTTGGCGCGGGGCAACGCATTTCGGCCGTATTGCTCCAGACGGGTAGCGGCCTCCAGGCGGCTGAGCCCGTGGTGCGAACTTCGCAATGCGGTCAGGACACTATCACCTGATTCGGTATGAGGCGCAGATACCATTTTTACATCTTCCCCTGCATCAGGATTGAAACCAGCAGCTAGAAGCCCATCACCCCGGCTACCAGAAAACCTGAAAGGCCGAGGGTTGAGTGGTTTCAGAGACCTTCTGAAAATAAAAATATTTCTAAATCAAAGTATTAGGAACGTACAATAAATAACTTGAACAAATTAATGTCTTTTTTGCCGTCTTCTTCGTTGCTCGTCGATCACATAACCCGTTATGCTCGCTCCTCTTTATCTCCCGTTCCTTAGCGGAAGAGCATCCGAAAGCACGAAAGATTAAAAATACGAAGGGGAAGAGCCTCACGTCAAATATTTTCAGGAATAACAGCTAGTGCCGCCTCAATATGGTCACAGAATATGTCACTGATGCCGGGATATAATCCAAGCCCTTCTCCTTCAATTGACACAGTGATCCCTTGGTTCTGGAAGACCGACTTCCATGAATGTTCGTTTTCGCCGATCAGATCCTCTTTAAAATGTACCCCTGCAACCAGCATAAACGGCACCAGGCATACTTTTTTGAATCCGGCCTGCCTGACATGGGCTACAATTGCATTCTGTTCAGGGTATTCTTCAACCACTCCCACATAAATCTGCAGGCCGATTTCTTCGAGCAGCATATGGTGCAAAGCAAGATAGCTTGACCAGATGGGATGATCCGTGCCGTGTCCAACCAGCACAATTGCCTCGCCGGGGTGAGCGGCAACCACCGGCCGCAATTCATCGATGATAGCCAGATAATCTTCAGGAGAACTGAGCAATGGGAGGCCGATAGATGTCCGAATCAATGCCTGATCAGCCTCGGCAAGCAGCCGGCAGAACTCATGTCCGGCCAGAAAATGAATTGACTGTACAATGGCCCATTCATGCCCCTTTTCATGAAGCTCCTGCAACACCTCATGGGGATGCTTCAGATCAATATTTTTTCTTTTTTTGATCCAGTCCTTTACCATGCGTGATGAATAGGACCAGGTAATTTCGTGGCGAGGGAAATGCTCCCGGATCCTCTTATCGATATATTCGTAGGTCGCCAACGCCCTGGTGGTTGTGCCAAAGGCGGCCATGACTATGGGTATTTTCATATCAATCCTTTTCTAATCAGGCACGTATATCATGGCGCCGTCTTCAAGCCGGTAAGCTGTCCCAAGGCGTTCTCCCTGGCCTTTGGCCTTCTCCTTGGTGACCTTTATTGCCTTGATTTTTTTGCCTTTTTTGGAGATGATCTCCAGACGGCCGCTCTCGTCTGTTTTCATGATGGTAAAATTGGATTTTTCGCTGAAAAGATCCTGGAGCTGATAGGCTGAAAACAGAGTAATAATAAGTCCTACAATAAATACCAGACCAACATCAAAAAGATTCGCAACTCCGGTCAGCGGATCATTATCGCCCATGGCCTGCCTGTAACGTGACATCGCCGGCTGTTGGTTCCGGTTTTTTCCAAAATATCTCATTTCTGCTCCGCAAAAGGCTCACCGGCCAGCAACTCGGTGGCAAGTTCAATGTTCTTGATGTCCTCATCCACCCATCTTCGCTTGACCGTATAAAAAAAATAGGCCGTCATCCCCAGGGCCAGACCCACCACGGTCGTGGTGAAGGCAATCACCAGGTCTGAAGAAAGCTTGGTAATATCGCCCTGACCCAGGGCGGCCAGCCCGGTCCCCATGGGGATAAGTGTGCCGATCAATCCCAGACCTGGAGCCACCCGGATGAGTATTTTCAGGCCATCAAGACCCTTCCAGATCCCAAGAATATGTTCCTGAAGCATGTTTTCAATTTCCACCTCTGTACAACGCCCGGTTCTGCCTGTCACGTCTTCCAGATTTCCCACATATTTTCTGACTCGGTGGGAGAGCACATTTCTGCCGCCTTTTCGTATTATATCCGGCAGTTCAGCCGGGGCATACTTGTCGAGTCTCATACGCTCTATCCACTCTGCAAAAAAAGATCCGGCACATATCAGTATCCAAAAGGTAAGCAGCACAAGCAGCAGCAAAACCGGGTAGAGAAGCGATGATGCAATAAGAAAAATAAATGTCTTCAGCAATGCCCCTATTTCCATAGACTATCGTGTACTCCATATTTTTCTGCGCGCGAAACGGAAACCAGCGCCAAAAGAAATTGCGGCAACAGCGCAGAGAATAACCTGACTCGCCATGCTGACTCCTTGATCGCCGCCGGTGTCACCAGTATACCTTGCCAGACGGTAGACTGCATCAATGTCGCTGAACTGCGGTATGAGGATAACAGACAGTAAAAAATAAACAGCAATAAGCAGCATGGCCATTCCCAATACCTGTTCATGGGTGGAACCGGTTTGACTCCTCCAGATCTTGAGTATTGCCATGGTTAACAGATTAATGCCTACAAAACCTACGCATGCCCACATGGCCACTATGTCATCAGCATCCGGAAAGTATGCCAGGAGAAAGGCAATGCTTACTAGGATAACGCCGAGACAGACGGGACAGGGAATTACCATGGCCAGCCATCTCAGGTCCTTCCGGTTATGATCCTCCTCTCTTTTTAGGAGCCCCACTCCCCATATGGCCAACAATCCTGCCAGGAGAACATGCATGGTCATCCCTGATTTGAAAAAGGTCTGCATGGCTTCAATATGCCGGAGAAAATCGACTTTTTTCAGAATACAGGCGGAAAAACTAAAAATGAAAAAGATCAGTCCGCAGTAGAGCATGACCCAGACTGTTTTCATCTTCAAAGATTGCCTTTGGCCTAGGAAATAATAAAGTCCTACGCCGCTTTTCACAGCAAAAATGCCGACACTCAAAAGAATGCCCAGAATCAGACTCTTCAGTTCCATGTTTTTATAAATTCCCGTCTAAAAGCCCCGATACTTGTGGAGCACTTATCAATCCCCTGGGTTGTTTTTCAATCAACAATCAACAATTTTCAATCCCCAGGGTTGTTTCGTGTTTGCCTCCTCACTCCAAAGACAACCATTCCCAGGATCATAATTATAAAAATTGATGCAAACCACTGAATGCCGGAAGAAGACAGATCTGCGGATTCATCATTTGATTGGACCTGTTCCATTTTATATCCTTCCACGGTATGGGCCTTCTCCCCTGCCTTGGCTGTTTCCTGTTGTGATTTTTTCTGCGTCTGGGATTCAGCCGGCTCCTTCTCATTCAGTGCATAGTCAATCTGTAACCTGGAGAGTAGTTGCTCCCTGGTTTTCACTTGCTCCGCCAGGTCTTTCCCCGCGGCCTTTTCAACGGCAATCTTAAATTCCTCCACGATCACAGGCGACATGACTCCGGGTATGGAGACAATACTCACCACCATCTGATTGAGCAGGGGATTGTTGCATGTATGGTCGCAGCAGGCCACCCCTTTGTTTATGACACTCATGACATATTCCACAGCAAGCTTTTTTCTGGTCTCTTCATCCGCATCCCAGTATTCCTTGCGTATGGCCTCCAGCATCCGGCCGGTCATGGACTGATATGCCCACGGGTTTTCCCTGTTGAAGAATTCTTGAATATCCATACCATATTTATCTTCCACATAGACAGCAAAGGTCTGTTCCCATTTGGCCCTGTCAATGGTCTTGGG
>JAYEMY010000369.1:0-1559 GCA_034718455.1 Thermodesulfobacteriota bacterium | reverse complement strand
TATAGTTTTTTGTTTTTCCTGTACATGGGCAATTTTGAAGAGAGGTCGATAAAGGGGACAGAGCGCATCACATACATCCTCTCCAGTATATCAATATATTCCTGTACCGTGGCATGGGAGGCAATCCCCGATTCCCTGCTCAACCCGTACCAACTCACTCCTGTGGACATATGCGCAAGGACTCGGGACATAATCTGATACAGGTTTCTAACCAGCTTACCTGAGCGGCCGATATCACCATCTATCCAGCTTAGATAAAGCTGGTACACATAAGAAGAGATTTGACCATTTGAGAAAAATAGATTCACTGAAAGAGGGAAACCGCCAGTAATGAGATACTCTCTAAAACGGTGCAGCAGGAGATCCTTGTGATATTCAAGGGAGCCAGTGTCATCGGGATCTATCCCGGGTTCAGTCAAATGGCAAAATTCGGCAAAGGTCATGGGCAACTGTTCAAAATCCACCTTGGGAAGCTTACCTCTCCGACCGGGCATACTTTCAGCCCCTTCCTTGATATCCAGCAAATTCGAGCCGGTCAGCAAGAGGGTAACGTTCCTTAGTTTTCCCTCATCTGCAAGGGCCTTTATTCCACGCTGCCATTCCCTCACAAATGATATCTCATCCAGAAAGATATGGAGGCGTTGAGAACAGGTGGGGCGCATCTCTCTAAGATAACAGTCCACCAATTCGTAAAGCTGATCAAAGTCCTCAATCCTATCTAATGAAAAATAGAAAACATACCTTTTAGGGACCTTCAGTTCCAGCAAGAGCTTTCGGATCAGTAGCTTGATGCTTGTGCTTTTCCCGACCTGCCTCGGCCCCCGAAGTGTCAGTATGGCATCAGTCTCTTCAGGATACTCGGCCAGTATTGGAGGAATGTAACGATAGGCCACCTTCTCATATTCCCTGATTTTCTCGTCATCCAGGATCATCTCCTCCCTGAACCACCAAGGATTGTGTTGCTGTAAGAGTTGGAAGGATATTTCCATCACGAACCCCATGTTGTATTTCGGATATCCAATAAATACCCTAAATATTGTAATTAGCAGATACAATAGCTCATTGCAAATACTTTTCTGAATCGTCCCTGAAACAGATGACCGCTTTGCAAATTTCTCAGGTTAAAACGCCGGGTCTATCTTGTGCTCAGCCATTGCATGCTCTTTGAAAGGTTGGTTATCCTCAGACCACAACTATACCTATTTCGTGGCTCAATCACGCAACCCGCATCCTTGATCCATCTGGCTTCGGACTCCCGCTACCGGGTTTGTCCGCAGATTTCACTGCTGACCTGTCGGCTAAACTTTGTTGGCATCCTTCATTCTGTAGTTTACACTTTTTCAACATAGACGGATGCCAACCATTAGCTGTTAGCTAAAAACATTCTATAAAAACGGACTGTTAAGCTAAAACCTAGATAACAGTGTTTGCCGCCTGGAGATTGATACCCGTGGAACCGGCATTTGTCGTGATAAAGAGTCTGCAATCAGGGTCTTTCTGAAACTCATGCATCAAGGCCTGTCGCTTTTTCTGGGGCACAGAACCGTCCAGTCTCACAT
>JAYEMY010000368.1:0-6894 GCA_034718455.1 Thermodesulfobacteriota bacterium | reverse complement strand
ACGAAGATCGTGATCACCTGATCGGTAATATTGTAGATCACTTGGGCAATGCAAAAAAACGGATCCAGCTACGCCAAACAGCCCTCTTTTACAAGGCTGATCCGGATTACGGCCGTCGCGTTGCTGATGGGCTAGGGCTGGAGACTGAGGAGATCGAACGATTGGCAGAGATGCCTCACGAGGAACGGGCCAGGGCTACCGACGAAGGAACATAATGCAATAAGGAGGTATGAAATGACACATACGGACGATTTCTCTATGGCCAACAAGGACGAGTGGATAATCGATGCCTCAGTGGCCTCGGTTGAGCACCACGCTAAGGACCTGATCTTGACATTGAAGGCTAACACTGAGTATCCGGTCAGACCGCCAAAGGAACCATCACTACATGAGTTGAGAATTCGAAATTTTACCAGGGATGTCGAAGTCGGTTGGCCGATTTTTGGAAAAAAATTCGAGTGTCTCATTGGTTCTATAATTTATAACCGTGAGGGTCTGACCGAATTGACAGAAAAGACAGATTTCCACGACTGAGGAAACTATATATCGCAACCGGACCTCACTTATCCCTCTCCAGTCCTTGAGTTTTGCTCCTTGATATTCCTCCTTGGATAGTGAGGTCCAGATTGATGACAATGTCTGAGTGCGTTCTGACTTCGCTGTCTTCTCTTAACTTCAGGCGGCGCTCCCGGGCTGTCCGGACATCCTCCAATTCCCTCTTCAGGGCTCAACTTGTCCAGCTTTCTTTGAAACTTTCTGGCGTGGATGGCCGATTCCCATGCCTCTCTCTCAAGTACCCGTCTGATAGGGAAACTCCGACTATTTTTCGGTTTATTTCAAAATTGTCTTGACTATTTTTCATTATTGTGAATAATGGTCAGCATGGAAAGGAGAACCCCATATATCAAAATCTGGCAGGATCTTGCCATTGATAAAAGCATGATATTCCTTGTGGGGCCACGCCAGGCAGGAAAGACTACGCTTTGCCAAATCATTTCCGGTTATTTTACAAATAATCTCTATTTCAATTGGGATATTGCTGAACATAGAGCAAACTTCATTCCAAATCCAACCTTCTTCCAAGCCGTAGAACGTCATGATTCATCAACCCCAATCATTATTCTTGACGAGATCCACAAATACAGGGACTGGAAAAACTACCTTAAAGGCGTATACGATCAGTTTCATGATAAGTACCAATTTCTTGTCTCAGGAAGTGGAAGGCTGGATCTCTATCAGAAAGGAGGAGATTCACTCGCCGGGCGCTATTTCCTCTTTCACCTGTGGCCCTTTACGATTTCCGAACTTGGGAAGAGGAGCAGAGAGATCGGCCCTTTTCTCAATGATCCGTTGCAAATAAGCATGGAGCAAGCTAATGAACTGAAAGAGATATGGTCGAGGCTATCTGAATTAAGCGGATTTCCGGAGCCATACTTGGCAGGGCGAATGAGAACCTACCGCCGATGGTCGAACATCTATTCCCAACAGTTAATACGTGAGGATATTCGTGATCTGACCGGCGTGAAATCTGTCGTGGATATGGAAACGCTCTATCTTTTGTTGCCATCAAAGGTAGGGAGTCCTATCTCTGCACCTTCGTTGTCTCACGATTTGAAGATTTCTTATAATTCTGTTCGGAGTTGGTTGTCGGTTTTTGAAAGATTTTTCCTTACTTTCAGTATTGGCCCATGGACCCGGAGAATTGCTCGGGCAATTCAAAAAGAGCGAAAGGTGTACCTCTGGGATGCACCCCGGATAAAGGAGACTTCGGCCCGGTTTGAAAATATGGTAGCCTTGGAACTGTATCGGGCGGTCACGGCATGGAATGATATGGGTCATGGTAAATTCTCCCTGCATTTTATTAAGAATAAGGAACAGCAGGAAGTGGATTTTCTCATAGCAAACGATAATGAGCCGTTTGTTTTGATTGAGGCAAAACTTTCAGACACAGAGCCGTCTCAAGCCCTTAAAAAATTCCAAGATGTTTTGAAAAAACCGGCAATTCAACTTGTCGAGGAAAGCGAAAGTTACCGTATGATACCGAATGGAGACCAGTACATACTGGTTGCTCCCGCGTACCAGTGGCTTTCGAATTTGCCTTAGAAAGAAGTCGAAAAACTCAATCAGGCAGAGCAACTTCGTCTTCTGGAGCAAATCGCGGTCTTGATTCGGAGCAAGGCGACGGTGAAAACCCGCCGCCGCATTTTGGAATTACAGGGAATGGGAAAAAATATTTGAAAGAATATTGACACCCAGAAATACGCAGATAAGGGGAGGGCTTCATGGAATGGGTAGGCATAATGATGCCATATTACCAGAACTTCCATCTCTAAAATTCCTGATTTTGGATGATCTTTTGTAGATTATAGGCATAAACCGGTTTATCCCGGCGCTTTCACAACGTACCATAGATCAAGTTCATTCAGAAATGGCGTCCCCTAGAACACACTACCGGGGAACATCTCGGTATGAAGATTGTCTAAATTAGATGAAAGAAAGAAGGAAAAAGTCGACCAGTACACCTCACGAAGATTCAGCGCTGGTTAAGGCCTTTCAGGCAGGGGAAAAGGCTGCCTTTGATAGACTAGTCCTGAAACACAAGGATAGATTGTTTAACTTGTGTTACTGGTTCCTTGGAGATTACCAGGAAGCCAACGACTCCGCTCAGGAAGCATTCATAAGGGCCTATCGTTCCTTGAATAAATTCAGATCCGAATCTACATTTTCTACGTGGCTTTATAGGATTGCGGTCAATACATGCAAGAACAGGCTCAAGTCGTTGGAATATAGGCTGAGGAAAAAGATGGTTTGGCTCGATGGCCCGGGAAAATCAGAAGGTAGCAACCCTCCCATAGACATTGAAGATGAATCCCATTCCCCTGTGATCGAGCTTGAAAGAAAAGAGAGAATGGCACTTATCAGGAAGGCTGTAGACTCTTTGCCATCAGAGCAAAAGACGGTGATTGTCCTGCGTGATATCGATGGCCTGTCTTATGAAGAGATCGCAAGTATTGCCGGTCTTAACCTGGGCACTGTAAAATCAAGGCTTGCCAGAGCAAGACTGGGTCTAAGAAAAAAGCTGGGGAAAACAATTTAGAATGGACTGTTCCAAGATCAAGGAACTCTTGTCCGAGTATATTGATGGTACCTTGGATCGTAGAACCAAAGCGCTGATAGAGGAACATCTCTTGACCTGCAGGGGCTGTCAAGAGGAGCTTGATTCCCTTGAGGCGTTGGTTAAGGAATTGAGATCCCTTGACGCCGTTGATGCACCAGATGACTTTCTTGAGAACCTCCATGAACGTATGGAGCCGAGTTCCTGGTTTCGAAGGATAATGAGGATCTTATTCGTTCCGTGGCGTATTAAGATCCCATTGGAATTGACCGGTGCTGTGGCCACGGTTCTTTTGATCGTTTCAATTATACACATTCAACAACCGGAAAGAGAGATGGCAGGCATTCCCATAGGTTCTACAAAGTCAATGATTACAAAAAAGATTACTGCGGATACCCTTGAATCACGGCTTGAAAAGGAGGGGTACATACCTGAACCTGCTTTTGAGGAGCCAACGGCAAAGCAACCAAAAAGAGAGAGGCGAACCATTGAGTTGGCCCTTTTGCTGAGAACAGATGAACCTGAAAGGGTTCATGCCCCAGGTGCAGCCCTGGAAGCATCGCCGGCCCCGCGAAAGAGAGGAGCGACAATTCAAGAAGAAAAAACCTACATGCTTTCTCCGCCAAGAGCAAGGATATACAGTGAGACAGAATCCAATGACGAGATCCAGCAGGGCAAACTAAAAGGAAAAAAGCGATCCATTACATGGGGCACCGAAGAAATGTCAGCATTGAAAGAGGAAGTCGGATCGCCTCCTTCCCGTTTTGATGAAGCACTCTCCCGAGTGAAAGACCTCATAGGCCTTGTAGGGGGCAAGGTGATATCTGTAGAATATGAAAAGCAGACCGAGAGTCCACAATCCATCCATGCAGAGATTCCTGCCAAACATTACAATGCATTTTGTGAAAAGTTAAAGCATTTAGGACCCTTCCGGACTCCCCCGCCAAGCATATCGGAAAAGGACGAAGAGATCATTCGAATTCGTATCCGATTTGTATCGTACCTAAATAGTCATGACGGGGAATTTAGCCATCCCTGAGCATGAAAATTCGTCTGTGTGTGTCTGCCTGCCTGCCCTGTGGAATGTTCACCCCGTGAAATGCAAAGCCTATTTCTCTGGGGCGTAGCATATTCCTCAGTGGTGGCTAATTCAAAGAGTATTTTCTTGAAACTTTTTTGATCCTTCCTTGTCTAATGTAGCAACAGACCAGAAGACACCCTAGTGTCAATCCGGAAACTCAGGATGGGCACAGCCCAGTTTCCAATTCAGAAATGAGTGATGAGGTAAAAAAAATGACAGACAAAAGGAAAAAATGGACACTGCTGATTGTTGCTCTTTTTGTACTCTTCGCCAATGTGGCTTACGCACAGCCGGAAAAGGACACTGATAGAACATTATCACCCTATTTCCTTGTAAAGAGCGATGACCCAGAGGTGGACCAACTGCCCCTCAAGTCCACTTCCACGAAAGTCAATGTCTCCGGTGTCATTGCTGATGTGATTGTGAGACAGGTCTACAAGAACGAAGGCAAAAGGCCTTTGGAGACCATCTATGTCTTTCCGGCCTCCACAAGGTCTGCAGTTTACGGGATGAAAATGATGATCGGAGAGCGAACCATCACTGCAAAGATCCGCAAGCGTGAAGAGGCGCGGCGTGAATACGAAGAGGCGAAAGAGGCAGGTAAAAGCGCATCGCTCCTGGAACAGCAAAGGCCCAATGTATTTCAGATGAACGTGGCAAACATCTTACCGGGAGATGTTATCAAAGTGGAACTTAAATATACCGAGTTGCTTGTTCCCACCGACGCTGTTTATGAGTTCGTTTATCCCACCGTTGTAGGTCCTCGTTACTCCAACCAGCCGGTGGCAGAAGCCACCCCACAGGAGAAGTGGATAGAAAATCCTTACCTCCACGAGGGAGAATCTCCGACTTATACGTTTGACATTACGTTAGACGTGGCTGCAGGCCTTCCAATCCAGGATATCACCTGCCCCTCGCACAAGGTGAATATCAACTATGACGGTTCTGCTTTTGCCTCAATAAAGCTGGATGGATCTGAGAAATACGGTGGCAACCGCGATTTTGTAATGAAATACCGCCTCGCCGGTGGGAAGATCGAAACAGGACTTCTTTTATTTGAAGGAGAGGAAGAGAATTTTTTCCTTCTCATGCTGCAACCCCCGAAGCGGGTAACCGACCATGAGATTCCCCCGAGGGAGTATATATTCATCGTTGACGTCTCTGGCTCCATGCATGGCTTCCCCCTGGATATATCCAAAAAGCTCCTAAAAGATCTGATCGGCAACCTTCGTCCAACGGATAGATTCAATGTGTTGCTATTTGCCGGAGGCTCATCCGTTATGTCAGAAAAGTCCTTGCCCGCCACGCCGAAAAACATCGGCCATGCCATAAACATGATTGAGCGCCAGCGTGGTGGAGGGGGCACAGAGCTGTTACCGGCACTCAAAAGGGCCCTTTCCCTGCCGAGGACCGAAGGATACTCGCGCAGTGTTGTTATTGCTACGGACGGTTATGTTTCTGTTGAAGCAGAGGCCTTTGACCTGATTCGGAACAATCTCGGCAATGCCAATATGTTTGCATTCGGGATAGGATCGAGTGTCAACCGCCATATTATCCAAGGGATGGCAAGGGTTGGCATGGGCGAGCCCTTTGTCATAATCAGGCCTGAAGAAGCAACCAATAAAGCAGAGAAGTTCAGAAGACTCATACAGTCACCTGTGTTGACAGGAATCAAGACCGACTTTGGTGATTTCGAGGTCTATGATGTAGAGCCCCCCAGCATTCCTGACGTATTGGCTGATCGCCCCGTCATAATCTTCGGCAAATGGCGCGGCAGGCCCCAGGGCAATATCCACTTAAAAGGAATTGCCGGAGACGGCTCCTTCATGAAGGAAGTGGATGTGGGTAAAATAAAACCTTTAAAGACAAATTCGGCCCTGCGCTACCTGTGGGCACGGCACCGGATCGCCATCCTCTCGGACTACAACAAACTGCGTCCACAAGATGAGCGGGTCATGGAAGTCACGAATCTGGGCCTGACTTACAATCTATTGACTGCCTATACGTCATTTGTTGCCATTGATACCCAGGTACGCCTGAAGGATGGCAAAGCAGTTACAGTGAAACAACCCCTTCCGTTGCCCCATGGCGTTTCGGATTATGCAGTAGGGAATAGAATTCTTACACAAAAGGGATTTGGTACGGCTGCCGCCCCCTCTACCACGGCGTATAAAGGCATAAGGGGGGAAGAAGGTCTTGAACACAAAAAGGAAGACGGTTTAGGTCTCAAGCCTTTGATCACGACGCCGGCCCTTGAGAAAATGCCTATCAAACTGGGTACAATTGCTGTTACCGAGGGTTTGTCCAAGGAGTCCATTCAAAGAGTGATGGAAGAGCATCTTAACTCCATTAACCAGTGCAATAAATATGCATTTGGGAAGCAGTCCAGCCAAAGAGTCGAGCTAGAGTTCAGGTTGGTTATTGATCCAAAAGGTAGAGTCACAGGGGTGAAGGTGAATACAAGTCAGGAGAATAGAAAAGAGCTTGAACGATGTATTGTTGAAAAGCTCAAAAAGCTATGCTTTCCGACGCCGGAAGGAGGAAAAAACGTAGTCGTTACGATTACCCTTATATTGAAATAGGACACAGAGGGCGGCGAGCCTTGCTCGCCTCCTTTAGCCTTGACATACCTTTTCCTCGCCATTTTGAGGATTCCAGACTTCTTTAAATAGCCCCGTTTAGGGGCTATTATTTTTGG